>JAHRVS010000113.1 GCA_019090565.1 Gammaproteobacteria bacterium | reverse complement strand
TAGTCGTTGCTGATGAGCGCTTAAGGGCTCAGGGGTGAGCACGTTGTCGAGGGCGGCGCGTTTCTGACTAACTTCTAACTCGCTGTACCCGTTACTACGTTTAAAAGTGTGGTGCATATGCACGTTGAGCGATTCTTGCAAGGGGTCTTCGAAGGCGATCTTTTCAGACAGAATGAGCAAGCCGCCTGGCAACATGCCTTTGTAAATAGTTTCAATTATCTGTTGTCGATCCTGAGGCGGGATAAACTGCAACGTGAAATTGAGAACCACAATGGATGCATTTTGGATATTAGTGTTTTCGATATCGGCGCAAATCACCTTGGTGTTAATGTCGCTGGGTATTTTACGCAAATGCTCTTTGCAGCCTTGGACCATGGCTTCGGAGTTATCGATGGCGATTATATTGCAGTTTGGCACTTGGATATGTTCACGCATGGCCAGTGTAGCAGCGCCGAGGGAGCTACCTAGGTCATAGCAAGTGCTACCGGCTTGCGCGAACTGTTCGGTGAGAATGCCTATCATTTGGATAATCGTTGCATAACCTGGTACAGAACGTTGAATCATATCTGGAAAGACACGCACTACCGATTGATCAAATATGAAGTCAGACACTTTGTTTAGTGGTGCTTGGTAGATGTCGTCTTTGGAATTTGTGTTTTTGTCGGGATCAGTGTGGTTTGGCATTGTGGGTTTGTGCGTACTGGATTTAAGGAGGGCGGATTATGCGTTGTCTGAAATTGGCTTTCAACTGACTATATGTAAACGCAACGAATTTTGCTTTGAAACTGGGTCGATTGAATAGGGGGTAAGGCGGTGGCTCAGTGTTGACGATCAGGTTGGCAGTTCATCTCATTCATCGCGCAGGGTTCTGGTATGCTTCGAGTTTTCTATCCGGTTAATGGGTGATTGATATTTGAAGGCCCACTAAGGAGCAATTGTATGAGCGGTGAGTTGGAAATAGAGCGAAAATACTTGTTGCACGACTTACCCACTGACCTAGATAGGCGTAGTGGAAAAGAGATTCAGCAGGGTTACCTGTGTCTGGAAGAGGGGCGACATGTACGGGTACGGTCTAAGGGTGCGGCGTTTTTCCTCACGGTGAAGGTTGGGGAGGGGATCGTACGAACTGAATACGAAGTGGAAATACCCCGCGCGCAATTTGATGCGCTTTGGCCAGCAACAGAAGGACGGCGTTTGGTGAAAACGCGTTATATCTACCCTCTAAACCAGTATGAAATGGAAATCGATGTGTATGGAGGGAGCCTGTCTCCTTTAGTCGTTGCGGAAGTTGAGTTTCCTAGCTTGGATGCCAGCAAGGAATTTATTCCCCCTGCGTTTGTATCGGAAGAAGTTTCAGAAAACCCCTTGTTCAGTAATATTCGTTTGGCATTAGAAGGGCGTATGCTGAAAAGGTGATTTTGTTGCATGAGCGCTTATTCTAAGCCAGGCAAAACGGATGAATGGTTCGTTTTCTCCTTGTTTAGGCTGACTAATTGGTACACGTTGGTGTCTACTTTTCCCGTGGAGCTGAAAAGCTCTATCCTCCCTCCCTGTTTGCTGAGCTCTAAGTTGAGATCACTTTGGTAGAGCTCTTTTCTGAATTGCTTGTATGAGCAATTTTTTTCTTTTTCAAAGAGCTGATAAAGACCAGGTAGTGTAAAAATCAACGAACCCGACTTGGGATCGATGTACATAGCTTTGCTTGCAGCGATAAGTTGAAGGGAGGAAGGGGTGCGTTGCAGCACCTCATTAAAGAAGCTGACGATGGATTTTTGCATTGTGTCAGTTAGCCTTCGCCGAATAGCGTCAAACGGCTAAGCATTATTTGTCCAACTTGGAGTTGTTTAGACGAGCCGTTTTCGGTCGCTGCACTAAGTGCTCCATCGCGCGGATGATCTGGGTTTGCATTTTTTGGTGCTGGGTATAATCAATAGGGATGTGAGCGAGGTTGCTCAGGCTTAGGCCTGTATTAAGGGCTTCCCTCTCAGAGGGGTTGTTCATCTTTAAAACCAAAGAGGGGTACCCTGGTACAGCCCAGCATTTTGCATGGGATATTTGCTTCTTTAGCAAGTTATCGGTGCTCTTGCTTAGCATGGATTGCAAGAACTCCGATTCGTTCAGAGTGATTTCTTTCGCAAGGAGCTGGAGAACCTCTGCATCACTGGGGTTGAGTGCGCGCAGGTAGTAAGCCGCTTGAATCGCACTAATCATTTCCTGCTGTTTTCCTTGTTGGCTCGCGGCAATCACTGCCCGACAGGCGGGGTAGGTGGATCGTCGAGGGGTATTCTGTGACCAGAAGTTGAAATTAAACTCTGTCCCTAACTCTTTGTGAATGCGCTGCCAGGTGTTTTGAATAACGAGGCGTAATGCTTGAGGCATCGGTGCGTCATTATCAGGCGCTAAACCACCAAGGATATGTTTTACTTCCACCGTAGGAGGGAGGTTTTGCTGCAACAACGTCCATGTGGGGCGAAAGCCCCAGCACCAACTGCACATGGGGTCGTGAAAATAGTACAAGGTGTAGGTGGGTGGGTGGGGCATCATACGAGGGTTTGCTTTAGGTTTAGAGTGACTATACTAGCTCTAGCTCGCGCTCAAATTAGCGCATAAGAGTGTTAAGAGTGGGTATTTATACGCGTAAAACCACATGTCTGGCCTTGCGTCGCTCTAAGCTGGGTGTGAGTTGGGCGCAAGTTGAGCAGTCGAAGAGCTCAACTAGGCCGAATAGTTACGATTTAAACGTATTAATCATAATCCCTTTAGCGCAGCTTTGTTGTCGGCAATGACCCTCTGTGCGATGTCTGTGCCATCTAATAGGGACATCAAACCTTCAAGGCCTTCTACTTCGGCGATGATGTTGCGTTTCAATACGACTTTTGAAGCAGTTTTGGCCAATTTTATGGCGTGGTAAATGAAAATATCTGCAGCGGTTAGCGTATCGCCGCATGCGTAAGGGCTAAAAGAAGCTAGGCGCTGAAATGCAGGTAGCCCCCTATTGAGTTGTATATTGGCCTCCTCCTTTTTTGTCTCTGGAAGCTCCATTCCCATTAAGGCCGGTACTAGGCTGTGAGCGGGGTCTTCAACATAGAGCTCAACACTTTTTAGCAGCTGCTTTACTTTTGCTTTTTGAAACGGGTCGCTGGGATAGAGCGGGGTGTCAGGGTATACCTCATCAAGGTATTCAAAAATAACGTTGGCTTCAGTTAAAAAACCGTGTTCAGTCTCGAGAAAAGGGACTTTCCCCATAGGGCTTTTGGCTAGTAGCTCAGGGGATTGGCTGGGGCGCGTAAGTACTTCTTCAAAGGGGATTCCCTTGTAAAGTAGCGCATGTTTAACTGCATTGTAATAGTTGCTGATGGCGAAGCCGTGGAGTTTGAGCATGATGAGGCCTTTTGTTATTTTTCGGGGCGGTAAGTATAACATCGATTTTGAAGGGTGAAGCGTTGCTCGTTGGCGATAACAACAGGGCTAATTGATTGGGTTAATGCATCAAAGCGATGCTTTTTATGTGGGCATATAGCGCTGTACCAACAGAGATAGCAAGCTTGTGCACTGAACGCCGTGTAATGCTGGCCAAAATTTGTTCGCTACCGAGTTGAAGAGTAATGAGTGACTTGGCAGGATCTGCCATGGTTTGAATTGATATAACCGTGACGGCGAGTACATTGGTGATACTGGAATTTTCTCCTGGGGACAAAGCAAGGCTAACATCTCGCGCAAGAATCCTAACCCGAACAGTGTCGCTGATGGGAAAACCTCGGTAAGAAACGGCTACCGTGCCGCCGGGAATAGACAGGTAGGTGAGATGATAGTGAGAGTCGTGTTTTACCACCTTGCCGCTGATGACAGCGCATGCCTCTTCAAGGTGGGCCAGGGGGAGGTCATTACGAGTAAGGATATGGTTGATTTCACCCTCGGCAGTGACTGATCCCTGATCCATCAGAACGAGATGGTCAGCAAGTCGAGTCACTTCATCAGGTGAGTGACTCACATAAATAACGGGGATACTTAACTCTTGATGCAGGCGCTCAAGATAGGGAATGATGTCCAGCTTGCTTGCTTGATCCAAACTGGCTAAGGGTTCATCCATCAATAAAAGCTGCGGCGTAGTGAGTAGGGCGCGAGCAATTGCGACACGCTGCTGCTGTCCTCCAGAAAGCTGATCTGGATGACACTTTAAAATATTTTCAAGTTCCAGAAGGGCGATGGTTTCATTCAGATATATTTTGCGCTGGGTTTTGGCTGTTCGTTTCTGACCATAGCGTAAATTCTGAAGGACGGTTAAGTGCTGAAAAAGGTTACTTTTCTGAAAAACGTAACCGACGGGCCTTCTATGGGGAGGGAGGCAAAGTGAATCATCTTGCCAATAATCGGCTCCAATTTTCAGGTGACCTCGGGTTTGTTTTTCTAAGCCTGCTATGCAGCGCAGAAGAGTCGTTTTACCTGAGCCGGAAGGGCCGAATAACGCGGTAACCCCTTTCATGGGCGCGTGAAAGTGGGCGTTTAAATGAAAATTTTGCCGTTCAAGCTGAAGGCAAATTTCCATTTGTTTTACCTGTTCTGGGGTTTCAGTGCTCATAAATAATACTTACCACGCCGTTGGTGAAAGCTATTAAGAATAAAGAGAACCAAAAACGAAAAAATAAGCATGCCTGCTGAAAGAATATGGGCTTGCGTGTATTCCATGCTTTCAACATGATCATAAATGGCGATAGATAGTACTCGTGTTTCGCCTGGAATATTCCCCCCTATCATGAGTATGACGCCAAACTCCCCAATGGTATGTGCGAACGCCAGGGTGGCGCCACTGAGAAGCCCTGGGCGCGCCAGTGGTAGGGCGACAGTAAAAAAACGGTCGATAGGGGAGGCGCGCAGTGTTGCCGCGGCTTCCATTTGCCCCTTGCTCATTGTTTGAAAGGCATTTTGAATGGGTTGTAAGGCAAAGGGAAAGGAATAGATAAAAGAGGCAAGCATTAAACCTTCAAATGTGAAAGCAAGAGACCCTAAGTCGAACCGTTCGTTTAATTGGCCAATAGGGCCGTTAGGGCCGAGCAAAAGCAGCAGGTAGAAGCCCAATACGGAGGGGGGCAAAATTAACGGTAGCGTAGCGATGGCCCCAATCGCGCCTTTGACAGACCTGTTTCCTTCTTGATGGAGCCACCAGGCGAGAGGAATGGCGGCCGCTAATATAAAAATAGTGGTGAATGTAGCGAGCTTTAATGAAAGCCAGACGGGTTGTAAATCAATTTCGGCTATAGTTTGCAGCATGAACGAACAGAGCCTGCTTGTTTTAAGGTGCCAATAAAGCGGATAGCGCCATAGTGATCAGAATTTACGGTTGCCCCATTCTAGCAACAGTTGGGCCATTGTTCAGCAAGGAGTAAAGGGAAGAACCCTAGCAGCTTGTTGAAACCCCGCTGGGTTGGCCCCTGCGACGTTAAAATCAGGTTCAATATGCGCATTTCAAAAATTCGCTACGGTGGCATTGGGCCGGGTAAATATCCGTGCCTGAGAATGATCGCCTGTGCTTGTGGCGATTTTAGGAATTTGATAAATCTCAATGCTGCCGGGTTGTGTTGCCCTTTCTTTAATATTACTAGCTGCTGCAGGAGCGGCTTGTAGTAATGCGTAGGCACAAGCCAATAAGCCCCCTGTTCATCAGGGGGTAATGCCGCGACTTGTGAATAGCAAATAAAGCCAAATGAGACGTTTTTACTCGCAATAAACTGCTGAGTTTGGGCGATATTTTGCCCCGTAATGAGTCTCTTTTTCCAGGCTTGGTAAACATTAAGTTGTTTCAATATTTGAATGGCTGCTGAGCCATAGGGCGCATGCTTGGGGTTGGCGATCGCAAGCAAGCCATCGCGGCGTTCTGAAATAAGGGTTTGCTTATTGAGATGATTCGTTTTATTTGGAGACCATAGAACGATCTGTCCTTGGGCGTAAATGAAGCCGTTGCTTGAGTCTGCGTACCCATCCTGAATGAGCAGGTTAGGGCGAAGCTGGTCTGCTGACAGGAATACTTCATAAGGGGCGCCGTTACGTATTTGAGCGTAAAGCTGCCCACTTGAGCCATAGCTTGCAATGACGGAGTTCCCGCTTTGTTTTTCAAAAGGCGTTATCAGACTCTTTATGGTGTTAGAAAAGTTTGAGGCTACGGCAATGTGTACAGTGGCGGATGAGGCTAGGGGAGAAAGGCCGAGGCCAGTCAGGCCGAGCAGAATATTCAATAAGAGGGGGTAGTGCATAGGTGATTGATTTGACATAGGGTAAGGGGGCGTTACTAGGTTGTGGGGTTTTTACTGGCGCTGCCTCTTCACTTTAAACATGAAGCTTTAGAAAATCACTTAAGGGCACTTCTAAAAATACATTTTTTACGCGATAGCTGTGTCACCGTTTAAGGCTCCTGCAAAACCGGAATACAGCACATCGTGTGCATAAGTTCCGTACTTGAATCCTCGTGCATGCCTTATATACTGCTGCTCTCGGCAACTGCGTCCTGCATTGCTCTACCTCCTGCATCCATGCAGTCGTCCGTGCGGGGCTTTCTTACCCCCACCTGAAAATCACTATTTTTAGAGATGCCCTTAGGCCACTTCATGAGGCAGGTTTTGCCTGATGCGCTGCTTATCTAACCAGACTTATGGGAACAGATAAATTCAGATTTTTTATTCGAATCTAAATAGATTGTCATTAGTGCCTTCACACTGAAAACATCACCCCTACCATTATACCAACAAGGGAGAAGGGGCTCTAGCACCATGAGGCACTGCTTCTAAGCTGGCTTGCATGTGTCAATTTTGGCCGAAATATTTGTTCTTATTGTTTGGTTGTTTTTACGCGTGTTAGCGGGGAGCGCGGGGATGTAGGTACGCCAATGAAAGGTTATGTAACTGCTTGTTATTGACATAAAAATAAAAAACTAGCCGAGTGTGGTATCGATGCGTATATCGTAAAGATTAGTTACTAGGGTAAAAAGCACCCGGAACTTGACTAGAATTGGTAAGAAGTTGGTGCTCCTTGGCACTTTATCCCGCTGCATTGATTATGGGGTGTTTGTAGAGGGGGTGGCTCAAGATCGAGGTTAAGTATAGCGCTTTCCTTTTCTGGCCTTGCCGAGTTCGTTTCGGATTGAGAAAATCCATTGCTGCTTAAGTTAGTGACATATTAAGTTAAGCGTCTTTTAACTGTATTCAATTATGGTGTGAAGTGGAACAGAGACGTTATATAAGGGTACCGCTTAAACTAGACGCGCAGATTCTGACAAAAGGCAGTGACGCGATTGCTTGCACAGCGATGGATTTTTGTGCGGGGGGAATGTTGGTCGATATTGGGTCCAGCATGAGCTACTTTAAGATGCACATGACCCTTGGTGATGAAGTAAGTGTTTGCATTCAGGTCCCTTCAAAAAATAGTTTTCATAGCTTTCAATTAAAATCGCGTGTCGCGCGTATCGTGAACTGTTCTATTGGCGTGTCATTTATAAACGCAGATAAAGCGGCGCTGTTGGCTTTGGATAATTACAGCCATGGCCTCGAACGAATAGAAAGTTTGGTTGAGAAAAATAATGGTCGCGCTACATTTAGCACTAACGATGAGGGTGTTCAGCGCATCACCACTCTTTGCAAACGATGTGTCTCTGATAATATCACCGCGTTGATGCAGGGGTTTTTCTCTGAAGTCGATAGCGCGTTAATGAATAGCGGTGATAAATCAACAAATAATATGGTGCAGTCTTCTTTTTTTGCCGCCAGTCGAGAACTAAAAACGAAAAGAAGAGAGATTGTTACCGGCTTTAATAAGTCTGTGATAGATCATTTTGACAAATATACGGGAGGAAATATTGGTGGGCAGGGCGGCGATTCCCCCATTTCAAGCACTCATGGTAGCTCGCTCAGCGGATTGGAATTAGTTGGAAAAGAGGATTTTGAAGGGTGGTTGGTTGGAAAGGTGATCATTACCCGAGCAAATCAAACGTATGAAAAGACTTTGTTAGAGCTAAAGCTACGTTACTCGGCATTGCTTAACGTTGATTTGAACGATCAGCAAATACCCGTATCTCCCGGTGCATTCTTTGATGCCTTTGCAGGGTGCTTTTCGAGCCTTGCGATTGAAACCATTTCAGAAAAAGTAATATTTGATGTATTTGAGTCGAATTTTATAAATAGGCTAGCCCTTGTCTTTGATGAAATTAATGACATCCTCATCAATAGTGGCATTCTTCCAAATTTGGATGTTGATAATCTCCCTCGTTCAGCATCAGGCCGTACTAGTAGTAGCTGCGCGCAAAAAATTGATGTTGTCAGTGATAGTGCTACAGAGGGGGGCGTGCCGGGATATGGCTCTGAGCAGCCTCATCCTAATGACTCTAACTTATCCAGTAGACCAATGGGGGAGCCGTTAAAAACGCAACAAGTAGCAAGTGACAGCGGTGCTGGTAGGCCAGATTTTGCTGAGTCACCAAGCTTCGCTGGTACTGATGCGAAAAATGATGCAGTTTTTGATTCGTCGTTTTTGGGGCGGATAGCGAATGGGAATAACGGGCATCAAAAGCAATTTGATCAGCAGCAAAGTATCGCAAAGAATGCGTATAAAACGATCCAGAGCCTAATGGAAATCGGCTCTAAACCTGAGAAGGGGTTTGAACCTGGGTCTTTATTTCATCAATTGAAACCAACTTTAAATTCGGATTCAGAAGGGGATTTAAAGACAGTCAGTGATGCAGAGGTAATGCAGGTCCTAGATAGGGCGCAACAAAGTTTACTAGATAATGCGGAAGGGGGCCTGGTCAAGGCCGCCGCGCTATTTGATACTGATACGGGGCCAAAATTAAGTACTCTGGATCAAAGCAAACTTGAAAATGTTGACCGTTTGTTTGAATCCATGCTAGAGAATGTATCGAATCATGAGGTGGCGATACGCATCGAAAAACTCAAATTACCTTTGAGTAAGCTTGTTTTTTCAGATGAATCATTTTATGAAAATCAGATTCATCCTGCCCGTTTATTGATAAATAGAATTGCCGAATTAGATGTTACTGGGGTCGCAAGTAATACCAAAGCATTAGCTGGAATCGACGGGGTTATTTCCTCAGTGATAGATAATTATAATAGTGATGAGAGTGTATTTGATACGGCATTGGAAGATGTTAATAAGTTGGTTGATGTAAAAAAGAAGGCGTATCGAAAAAACATAAATCGCGTCACGGAATCCTGTAATGGGCAGGAGAAAATTGTTTGTGCTAAAAAAGCCTGCTTGTCAGCAATCGATCGGTATGCAACAGAGGATAAGATGCCAGCCATTGTAAAGGTGCTTTTAGATTTAGGCTGGAAAGAAGTTATGATGTTGTCACTGTTGCGGCCAGAAAAAAAAGAGTGGGGTGACTGCTTAAGAGTCTTGGATAAAAGTGTTGCTTGTTACCTTGGGAATGAGCAGGATAGTCAAGGTGAAATATATGATCACGTGTGTGACGACATAAAAAAATATAATGCGGGTGAGTTGAGCGATGCTAGTGAATTTATTGCCTATCGAGAAATGTTAAATAGCGCGGGCGTACAGTTTTCATCTGTTGAAATAGATAATGTTGCGCGCTGTTTTGTAACTAAAAATGAAGAGGTTCGCCTACACCTAGAAAGTAAAAATGCTGAATATATTTGGAATAATAATGCAGATTTACGGCAACCTTTAGTACGCGCTCAAAACTTATCTATAGGGGATCTAGTCGATTTCACCAGTGTTGATGGATTAGTGAAAAGGTTGCGTCTGGCGTGGCTAAATGACTCCCATACTTATTATGCTTTTGTTAACGAACAAGGTATCAAGAATCTTGAATTATCTCTTGTGGAAATAGTTCGACGTCTTAGAGAGGATACCTTTAAAATCATTCAAGAGGATGGGTTGCCATTAGTTGAACGGGGTCTGGAATTCATGGTGGAAGAGACCTTCGATGAATTACAGCATCATGCTACGCACGATTCATTGACGGGTTTAGCGAACCGCAAAGAGTTTGATCTTCAAATTGAAGATATTATTTTTGAGGCAAGGGAGTTTAAAAATCAATATGTAGTCTGCGACCTGAACTTGGATCAATTCAAAGTTATTAATAATACTTGCAGCATTGAGGCAGGCGACCAACTATTAAAAGATGTTTCCGACATTCTCCAGCAATGGATGCCAAGCAGTGGCACAGTCGCGCGCATGGGGAACGATGAGTTTGGACTGATAATACGATATTCAAATGAAGCAGATGCCCATCAGATTATTGATAACCAACTGCATGCAATCGAAGCGTACCGATTCACCTGGGAGGATAAAGCATATTCTATTACAGCCAGCGTGGGTATGGTCGTCGTGAATGAAAAAACCATTTCTTCTGGAAATGTGATGAGGGCTGTCAGTGAGGCGTTGACTAGCGCCAAAGATGCAGGCAGAAACCGAATCGAAGTTTTTAGTGTAAATGACAACCAAATTCAAGAGCGGCAGGATATTATGGGCTGGGTTGCCCGTTTAAATCAGGCGATGGATGAAGATCGCCTACATTTACGGGGACAAAAAATTTCCCTGGTGAGTGATCCCGAAGTTGCATCGCACTATGAGGTGCTTTTGTCGGTTGAGGGTGATGATGGTGAAATGCTTCCTCCTGCTGAGTTTATTAAAGCGGCAGAGAAAT
>JAHRVS010000112.1 GCA_019090565.1 Gammaproteobacteria bacterium | reverse complement strand
GCGAGTGTACTTAAGCAACTCTGCGAAAAACAGCTTATACGGTAAAGCTTTCGCCACACCCACATTCACCCTTTTTATTTGGATTGTTAAACTCGAAGCCCTCATTTAGCCCTTCTTTCACATAATCCATCTCAGTGCCATCCAGATAAAGCGCGCTTTTTGGATCAATATAAATGTTCACGCCAAAACTCGAGAACACCTTATCTTCCTGATTGGAGTCATCCACAAACTCAAGTATATAGGCTAGGCCGGAGCACCCACTGGTACGAACACCCAAGCGGATACCGATCCCGTGGCCACGGTTTTGGATATATTTTCTTACGTGGTCTGCTGCACCCTGTGTTAGCGAAATCGACACTTTTTACCCTCTCCTCATCGACGCATATGTCAAGAATAGTCATAGGCACCCTACTTCAAACAATTCGAACTACGATACTTTTAATAAACCCCAAGACTCTCCAGTTGCACGCCGTAACACAAAGGGCTGCAAAAAACGAAAGACCATTGTCCTCCTAAAAGCAGGAGTCTTCGGGACTATTTTTATTCAGAATCACCTTGCTTGCTTTTATAGTCACTAACCGCTGCCTTAATAGCATCTTCGGCCAACACTGAGCAATGCACTTTAACAGGCGGTAGAGCAAGCTCGTCTGCAATATCGGTATTTTTTATCTGTGCGGCTTCTTCAATAGTTTTACCTTTCACCCACTCGGTTAACAAGGAGCTCGAGGCAATTGCAGAGCCACAACCGTAAGTTTTAAATTTAGCATCTTCAATGATGCCACTTTCGCCAACTTGAATCTGCAAACGCATCACGTCACCACATGCTGGGGCGCCGACCATACCGGTACCCACGGTGGCATCACCTTTATCCATGCTGCCAACATTGCGAGGGTTTTCGTAATGATCGAGTACCTTTTCGTTATATGCCATTTTTAACTCCCGAGCCGAGTGTGACTCTTAATTAGTGTGCAGCCCATTCAACGCTGTCTAGATCGATGCCGTCTTTATACATATCCCATAAGGGGGATATCTCTCTAAGCTTATTCACCGCGTAACGAACTTCTGCAATAATTTGATCTATTTCTGCTTCTTTCGTAAAGCGACCAATAGAGAAGCGAATAGAGCTGTGGGCCATTTCATCCGACAGACCGATCGCTCTGAGCACATAGGAAGGCTCGAGGCTTGCAGAGGTGCACGCCGAACCAGAAGAAACGGCTATATTCTTAAACGCCATCATCAAAGATTCACCTTCAACGTAAGCAAAACTAATATTCAAAATACCGGGAACCGAGTGATCATAATCACCATTAACCGTCACGGCCTCCATGTCACTAAAGCCATCCCATAAGCGTTTACGCAGCGCGCTGATATGCGCATGATCAGCGTCAAAATCTTCTTTGGCTATTCGAAATGCTTCGCCCATCCCTACAATTTGATGGGTTGCAAGTGTGCCTGAGCGCATACCTCTTTCATGGCCACCACCATGCATTTGGGCTTCAAGGCGTACGCGAGGCTTACGTTGCACATACAGCACACCCATTCCTTTTGGCCCATACATTTTATGGGCTGAAAAAGACATTAGGTCGACCTTAAGGGTGTCGAGATCTATGTCTATTTTACCCGCACTTTGTGCACCATCAACATGAAATAGAACACCCTTTTCGCGGGTTATTTCGCCAATTGCTGCGATGTCGTTAATCGCGCCAATTTCATTATTAACATGCATGAGCGAAACCAATGTGGTGTCGTCACGAATTGCGGCTTTGACGGCATCAGGGGAGATAACACCGTTAGAATCTGGCTCTAAGTAGCTAACTTCATACCCCTCTCGCTCAAGCTGACGACAAGAATCCAGCACTGCTTTGTGCTCAATTTTAGACGTGACAATGTGCTTGCCCTTTTTCTCATAGAAGTGGGCAACACCTTTTATCGCTAGGTTATCGGACTCGGTTGCACCGGAGGTTAAAACCACCTCCCTGGGGTCACAGTTGACCAATTCAGCAACCTGCTTTCTAGCTGCTTCAATGGCCTCTTCAGCCTGCCATCCGTAAATATGAGAGCGGGAAGCTGCGTTCCCGTATATCCCGTCAATATCGAGGTATTCACTCATTTTCTTTGATACACGCGGATCAGCAGGGGTTGTAGCGGCGTAATCCATGTAAATTGGGCGACTCATTTGGAACTCCAATAAGCAATAACAGGTAGCGTGATGACGAAAATCAAAACCGCTTTAGCTCAAATCGAAGAGCTGGGTTACGGCACCGAGGCGCTTATCGTCAAAGCGCCGAGATGGTATACACAATCCCCCAATTAAACCAGCGTTACAGGGCGTTTTTCGTTAGCCCGATCTATCTCCTTTTTGGCCTCTTCGGCCAGACGTTCCTCGTGGCCCTTCACCAGTTCACCAAGGCTGATGTTGCCCAGAAAATTGCGTATTTGACCGCTGAGGTCTTCCCAAAGCTCATGAGTGATGCACTTGCAGCCATGATGACAGTCACCCCTCCCTTGGCAGCGAGTGGCGTCCACTTTTTCATCGATGGCATCAACAATCCGAAGTATATCGGTGTCCATATGGGTTTCTCCCAAGGTGTAGCCGCCACCTGGGCCGCGCACACTGTCTACCAGTTTAGCTCGGCGAAGTTTTGCAAAGAGTTGCTCAAGGTAGGAAACCGAAATAGCGTGACGTTCTGATATATCCGCAAGGCTAATGGGCCCTTGGCCGTCATTAATGGCAAGGTCTAGCATTGCAGTGACGGCATACCTACCCTTAGTAGTTAATCGCATAGGCACCGCCCATAAAGTAAAAGTCATAATAGTGAGGCATAGAACTTGGCAACACCTAGCCTCGAACACTGCTAACTTAGCCTATTCCGACCAATTTAGTCAAGTATTAGTCTCTCCCAAAATATGGAAAGCCGGCGAATGGCAAGCAACGACCCGTCCCAAACAGGACTGCCACCCAGCAAGCCATTGAGAAAACTCAGTGCTCTCACCAAGCACTTAGCGCTTGACACCTATTTTCTTTTGAACTGCTGTCATAGCCCCACGGAGTATGTTTATCTCAAGATGATCAAGGCGCGAACGCATAAATAAACGACGCAAACGCGTCAGTAGTTGCCGAGGGTTTTCCGGCTCATGAAAGTCTAGCTGGGTAAGCGTGGTTTCAAGGTGATTAAAGAAGTGCTCCATCTCACCAGAGGTGGCGAGCCGCTCATCCCAGCGAACAGGGTTAATAGGCATTCGTAGCGCCTCAGGTGATGGCGTGCCGCTAGGCTCTTTGTCTTTGTTCTGGTCATTAGCCAACTTGTCAGCGACTAATGCCATGCGAACCTCGTAACAAATGATCTGCACCGCGGACGCTACATTTAACACCCCGTACTCTTCATTCGCTGGGATTTCGATGTGGTAGTTACACTGCTGCAGCTCTTCGTTTGTAAGTCCTCGGTCTTCCCGACCAAAAATGAGTGCGACCTGCTCAGTCTGAGACTGCTTTGCAACCACCTCCCCACCTTGCCGGGAATCAAACGCTGGCCACGGTATTCGTCGCTGCCTTGCGCTTGCTCCCACCACCATAGAACAACCAGCAATTGCCTCGCCAAGAGTTTCAACAACTTGCACGTTTTCTAATATATCTGCTGCCCCTGCCGCCCGCCATATGGCTTTTTGGTTAGGGTAATCTTGAGGTGAAACCAAGACAAGGCGAGACAAACCCATCGTTTTCAAGGCCCGAGCTGCTGCGCCAATATTGCCTGGGTGAGAGGTGTGAACCATCACAATACGTATATTTTCAAACATGAAATTGCACCACAAGGATCGATTAATTCGAGGCGCGTATTTTAACAGATCAAAGGTATCAAGCGAGCGTTGATTTCACCTTTGTTCTGGGTGCAAGAGCGTTCACAAAAAGTAGTAAGGTGCTATGAGTGCGACTCACTTTTGGAACGCCCCCTATCGATAGATTCTAAAGGCATCGTTGAAAAAGCATCGGGTTGGCGAACAGGCCACTCCATAATAAACATCGCCCCTCCGAGAGAGCTTTTCTCAACACTCACCCTACCGTGGTGCCAGTTTACAATTCTCTGCACGATAGAAAGACCCAAGCCGTAGCCACCCGATGCTCGGTTTCGACTGGTATCCAGTCGCGCAAATGGTGCAAAAACCTTGCCCCACTCTTCTTCAGGAATACCTGGGCCATCATCCTCCACAACAATCTTACATAACACGCCATCAATAAGAAATGACATACGCACCTGCCCTTGCGCGTACCGAATTGCGTTACCAACAAAATTTTGTATGACACGGTGCAAGTAGCGCTCATCTCCCTCGACCAAGCGATGCCGGTGAGGCAAGCTTTCAGGTATATGTTCAAGTACGATATTGTTTTTCTCTGCGGATTTGCCCATATCGGTCTGTATGCGGTTCATGACGCCATCAACATCAAGCAGTATAAACTCAAGCTCAGGAGCCGAATGCTCCATCTTGGCATAGGTTAGGATTTCATCAATGAGTTCGTCCAGCTCCTGCATATCGTCATCCATTCCGTTTATAAGGGGCAAGCGGCCTGCTTCATCATTAACGTCCTCTATTAACTGCAATGAAAACCGCATTCTCGCTACAGGGGTTCGCAATTCATGCGAGACGGCACGAATCATTTCAGTTTGCATATCCAGCAGCATCTGAATGTGCTCAGCCATGGCGTTAAACGCATCGGCAAGAAATCCAATCGCATCCGAACTACCCACTTCCGCACGCACTTCAAGGTTCCCTTTCTTTATTTGTTTTGCCGCACGAGAAAGGCCGGCCAAACGTTTTTCTATAGGTCTAACGAGTATATAAGCCACACACCCTAACAATGCGACATCAATCAGCAGGATGATCATAACCAGCATAAATGGGTATTCGTTAAACCGTTGAATGGGGCCGATCAACAGGTAATGTTTTGAATCAAATAATTTTGAAATTAGCACTGGCTGGCCTAAACCATCCATCATATCGATAATAGTACCGCCAGACTGGAGGCGGGTTTCTTGTGCGTGATTCAGCGTCATTGAGTGCGATTCACGGATAGACAGGGTGTAAGCAAAATGACCGGTTATTTTTTTGAGTTCTTTTTGGTAGTTAGCAGGCTCCACCTCCGCCATATGCTCGACAATCAAGTACAGCGTCAAACTTGGCAAATCACGAAAAACTGGGCCGCTTTCGACGCCCAAGAAAAGGCCGTCTTCCTTTAAACGGTAAAAAATATACTGAAGGGATTTCTGATCGGTTTTATATTTCTCGCTGATCGGTATGCCGCCAAGCAGGCGAGCCAATTGTCGGCGGCCCAACTTGAGGTCAGACTGGGAGTGCAACGCTCCGCCAATATTAAACTCTCGATTCACTTCGGACAACCAGTCTAGCCGCTCATTCACTGGTAGGGCATCCAGATTGCCCCCCATAAGACCAACCACACCTTGGGAAACACCCTGCTGGTATTGCAAGTAACGATTATGATTAACAATGGATAAAACGAGATAGGATACTAAGAAAAGTACAAGAAATGCTACTAGGATGCCGCCATATAACTTTAAAAAAATGCGCGTCATATGACGACGATTCCTGCATATAGGTTAGGTGTTATTTCAAATAAGCTTCAGCGAGGAGCATTAAGACTTTCTCTGAAATTAGTAACTTTCATTTGAGAGCAAGGAAGCCCCACGCGGAGAGCTTTAGCGCACAAGGCATACACGAGGACTTAAGTTCAGAACTGACGCAGCTATCGCGTGAAAAACACACTTTAGAGGCATCTTTAAGAAATTTCTTTTACGAACAAGTACCCCTTACTCCTGACGGTTTTAATTCTTTTTGGGTTCATGGGGTCATCGCCAATTTTTGGGCGAATGCGAGATACACGCACATCTATCGAACGATCTTGCCCATCGTATTCTATCCCCCGTAAAACTTCAAAAATCTCTTCCCTTGAAAGGATCCTTCCTGCATTGGAAGAGAGTAACCACAATAAATCAAATTCTGCACTGGTTAAATCTACCCGTTCTTCTCTCAACCAGACATCCCGCGAGGCATGATCAATAACCAAATCTGCAAATTCCAATCGTGATCCCGCTTGTGCCATCGCATTACCACGGTCGGCGTCAGAGCTGCCCACTTGAGATCGGCGTAATAGTGCCTTTATGCGTGCCAACAGCACCCTTGGTCGAACAGGCTTTGAGAGATAATCGTCTGCGCCCATCTCCAAACCCAAGACATGATCAACATCGTCGGTGCGAGCGGTAAGCATTAGAATGGGGTTGGCAAACTGGGAGCGCACCTCACGACAAACAGCCATGCCATCTTTTGAAGGCAACATGACGTCAAGTACCACTAAATCTGGTTGATCTGAAATAATACGGTCAACAGCTTTGGCTCCATCCATTTCGATGGAAACACTCAGCCCATTCCCCTCCATGTATTCTTTCGTTAATGATGCAAGCTTTTCATCATCCTCGACAATAAGAATATTGGGGCTACCTTGTAACTCCATTGCCGGCATGTCACCCGCGTTCATCGATTCCATAATATCCCCTGGTAACTTTCGAG
>JAHRVS010000111.1 GCA_019090565.1 Gammaproteobacteria bacterium | reverse complement strand
TCAAATATTACCGCAGGAGGGTTTACAATGTCAGGCACAAGTATGTCTTGCCCCCATGCGGCAGGGTTCACTGCTGACATGATGTCTAACTCTACTTATCTCAAGTATCGCCCTTATCTTGTTAAGGCTAAAATCATGGCAGGGGCGACCGACTCAATTGCTGGTGGCAATGATAAAGTTGGATTAGGCGGTATTGATTTTAGGAGCGCTCAATACAGCGGTTACTGGTCCTGGTGGGCAGGTGGTAATAATTCTTGGGATTACTTTGATCGCTTAGATAGCTCCGATGATGGTTATGTTACTCGTCGTGTGTACATTTCAGCGGGCTGGGATAAGGTGCAAGTAGCTTTGGCATGGATGAATCGGGGTAGTTATACTTATAATCATCGAAACAACGCCCATGCCATTGGTATGGATTTGGATTTAAGTATCTATGGGCCTACCGGAGGCTATGTTGGAGGGTCCTATTCTTGGGACAACCCTTTTGAAAGTGTTAAGTTTACACCAACGGTTTCAGGGTATTACACCTTTAAAGTTAAGCGATATGCTAACAGAGACGCACGCTCCGTAGTTAAAATGGGGATGTATGTTAACTACTACAACTAGGACGCCCTTAAAAATAGGAATTTGAAGGCATCGTTCCTTTGGTTTTGTTAAATTAGTGGTTGTTAATGCTAACCGTAATTAATCGTATAAATAGATTGGCATTTTTGTAGCTTAAAAGCGTAATTTAGGCCCGTTTGGCTTGGATTACGCCCACTATGTAAATCGCTGACGCACTAATCCTGTGTAGCGTTACAAAACTGATCTTCCCCCGTTTTAACGGACACAGAACCCTAACTATCTCCTCGAACTCAAGAATGTATTCCACCGGCACATCGAAAGGCTTGCCAATAGGAAATGAGGCTGAGAAGCAAACAAGAGAATAGAGGACAAGTTGTGAATTAATATGTTTTTAGTCTCGCTCGGTTTCCTGTCACCATGTTAAAAATTTTTATTACCTGAGTCACACCGTGTATAAGCACACTAAAGGATAGGTACATTGGCCTGCTTCTTTTTATTTTTCGCAAATAATGGTCGAGTGATGCCGACCTGAAAGTTTAGCAATCGCAAAACAAATACGCCAAAATCCCAACAACGGCTGGTGTATGCCTCTTTGCTTAAAAACAACACCTTAAATAATGAAAATAATACTCTTGGCTGGGTTGATTGTGCCATCAAGCAGGCAGTCGAAATAAACCCGACAAAACGTTACGCCGAAGTGTCGGAGTTTGTGTACGACCTAAAACACCCTAGTCCTCGTTATCTTAGTAAATCCAAACCGCCGTTAATGGAACGAAACCCAGTGGTATTTTGGCAAGGAATTTCTTTTATTTTGGCGTGTATCGTTATTTATCAATACATACAATAACTTTCTAATATTCAATAAAGCACCTAAGAAAGCGTTTTTTTAGGTTTGCAGTAAGTTGTTTGCCTGGCTTTATAAGACCGAAACTTCCCATTCATGGTGAGGGTTACACGATTTTATTTTGAGTCTTTCTGTTTCCTAAATCCACACTAAAATTAATGGCACTCATAGCTCCGTCTCCAACTTTTCCCTGAATTACCTCTTTTAATGTATTGTCGTACACACCAACTACTTCGTACAGGCGATACATAGGCAGATTGTAGTGGCATAGTTAATTGGGCTATCGAGTTAGAGGTGACATTCATTAACGAAGGTAGCATTATGGCAAAGCATTTTAAACCAGTATTCAGGCGGGAAGTTGCAGAGCTTGTTGTTGATAGAAATCATTCAATCCGAGAAGCAGCAGAAGCTAAGGGCGTGGGCTAGCCCACCGTTTATAAATGGGTGCGGCAGCTTCGCAAAGAGGGCAACGGAGAACAAACACAAAGTCCCTCGTGTTTCTAGCCAGCTCCTCACTTCTGTTAAGGAGTCGAGTTAATAATGGACACCTCTAAAAATGCACTTTTTACGCAATAGCTGTGTCAGCTTCGTACTCGAATCTTCGTGTATGCCTTATACACTGCGGCTCTCCGTGCGGGGCTTTCTTGCTCTCACGTAAAAATCACTATTTTTAGCGATGCCCTAATGTGAGTTAGAGAGTGTACGTAAAGTTGGGTTAGGGTTAGCTTGCCCTCTCAGTCTCATTTTCGAAAAAATGCCGTTTTTATTCAATCATTAAATCACCGTATCTCCTACTATTTCGTCCATCGAAAACTTGCGTATCACGAGGGAATAGAGCCATGCTAGAAATCAGGAAAATCGAGTCACTAGATGACATCAGCGAATTAAGGAAGGAGTACTTTGTACAAACAACCGCCCCCCTTGATGGCATGTGGCATTTCGGTTTTGTACTGGATTCAGATCATTTTGGTTTTTACGAGGGTAGTACTTTAGTCGGATACTGT
The DNA here is from genome assembly GCA_019090565.1 of Gammaproteobacteria bacterium. Classification (GTDB taxonomy): domain Bacteria; phylum Pseudomonadota; class Gammaproteobacteria; order Pseudomonadales; family UBA3067; genus UBA3067. The sequence goes on along the minus strand of JAHRVS010000111.1, from coordinate 3,251 downwards.
TGCATAAACGACGAAGGCTATGTGTTGCAGTTTTACCTGTCTCCAGCTGCTAATGCACAAGCGACAGAGCTGTTTGCTCTGATTGCACAGCAAAATAGTTTAGCAACGGGGACTGTTGTTGGTGCATTTGTAAGTACAGCAGAAACCAATTACCTTTCACTATGTTTAGATAACTCGCGCTCATTTAAAGTTAATGCCCTAATGTACCAACTGGGCACCATTGGCTATGCTGATAAAAGTGAACCTCTAGAAATGCAGTTAGCGGATCAAGAGCAACTTGCTGATTTTGTTGAATTCGGCACCTCAAGTATCGGCGCACCAGAGCAATGGCTGACAGCTTATTTCGATAACTTGATTCAGCGCAAGGAGCTTTGGGGTTATTGGGCCAACGACCAACTACTTGCAACTGGGGAATGCCGTCTATTTGATGAATATCAGACTGAGTTTGCAGATTTAGGTATAATCGTTGCTAAGTCTGAGCGAGGGAGGGGCCTTGCTACCCGAGTGCTTTATTACTTGATTAATAAGGCGGCTGAGAAAGGTCTGCAGCCGATTTGTTCAACCGAACGTAGCAACATCGCTGCACAAAAAGCGATTACCCGGGCCGGGTTAGTATCTTCAAACCGAATTATTCAGTTTGAATTCGACCGCGCACAGTTACCGGGTAAGCAGTAGCAGTGGGTTCCAAGGAAAAGCTTGAGGGCGAGATGATAAATTGGCTAAAGCCTTCAAATGTAGCAGAGGTCGCCAACTATGTTGCGTGTTACTGGCTCATTGAAAAGCGTCATGGTTCGAATCGTCACCAGTATCCCAAGTTGAACCCTGATCCTTCGGCTCACCTGATTATATCCCCGAGTCATCAACTCTATCACTATGACTTAAACCCTGGAGCATCCGAAGGCACTGGAAGTCATTGGTTATTTCCCCATCACCGCACTTTTCAGCTAGATCATTCCAAACCTTTTGTTCATTTAGGGATAAAATTTCACGCCGGAGCTCTTTACGCCTTAGACATACCGGGCTATTCACATCCAATGTTGGATACGGTAAAAGGCACTGACCTCACAACTCTTTTTAATGGACGTAAACACGGTGAAAAAAACCTTATAGAACTAGCACGCAGTGATCCGGGGCGATGCTGTGAACAACTGGATGCAATGCTCCTGCCGTGGTTTAAGAAAAGCATGGAAGATCGACATAGTCAGCTTACTAAACAAGCACTTCAGTTGCTGGATGCCACGGCAATATCAGAGCTTGGTAATAAACTTTTCTGTTCTCAAAGAACTATTGAGAGAAGTTTTAGCCGAGTTACTGGCTTAACTTTGAAACAATGCCAATCTATGAACAAATTAGAGGCTATGCTGGAGTATCTCTATAAGCGTGATGTCAGTGAAATTGATTGGGTAGAGGTCGCGTTTCAGTTTGGATTCAGTGATCAACCCCATCTCATCCGTCATCTGAAAAAACAGATTGGTTTAACACCTAAAATTTATGCACAAGAGAGAGGGTTAACTATTGACGTATATGGAGGCGTTAACTCTTTTTGATACGCCCGGAAATGTTCAATTCCCCCAATAATCATATTTCAGTTACTATTAGAAATGCAGTATCAATATTATTCTAGGTTTTATGTGCAAGTTAGGCAGTGAAGGTGCTTGAGGATATATGGGTCGACAGATTTCTTCATGGCATGGGCCTTCGTTAGCATCATTCAATTCCTATCTCCAGATATAAAATATGGGGATAGAGCCACTTTTCATGACGCTTTCCCTATGCACGCGCACCTTTAATGAACATTCCCGGTGAGGATCGAGTCAGTGCGTGTTTTGCATCCGATGGAATGTCCTCCTCGGTACTTTCAATCTCCAAATTCGCCAAACCGTGAGCTATGGCCCAAGCAGCAAGCGCAATCTCTTCATCAGAAGAAGGTGCTCTATAGTTGAGAAGATGGTGACGTTTGAATGCACCCCTCTTCCTTTCGTAAAATAAAGCGTCGCCGTAAGCAAGAGATGGATTTTCAGGCTCGGCGGACCAATGATGAGGGGTTATTCAGGGTGTGGGTGATCCTACTTGTAAACAACTAATGATACGTTGTAACATATCATTAGTTGTTTACAAGTAGGATCATGGTGGAATTTACTTCGAACAGGACATCCTGCTATTGAACCAGTTATCTGTGACCAGGCTTTCTTGGTGCCGGTAAAAAATAGCCGTTCTTAGTCATGTTCTCGACAATTGTCAGGGGAAGAGAGTGGCATGCATTGTCTATGGTGTGAGTGAGGTCCGGATTGATTCAGCGATTGTGCAAAATAGATTTTCCTTGAAGCGTAGTGAAGAAAAACTTGTTGAGATGAGTAATGGATGTGTTTGTTGTGCGTTGCGTGAAGGCCTGATGGAAATACGTCGACTTTATTTTATTGTATTGACTATCGTGTTTGCTTTCGTGGCACAGCCTGCAAATTCAGCAGAGTATGCAGCGAGTTTAGAGGCTCACGTGCATGGCTTATCGGAGCTGAATGTAGCAATGGAGGATGAGATACTTGAAATTCAGTTAACTTCACCAGCGATGAATTTACTTGGGTTTGAGTATAAAGACAGCACCCGAGAGCACCTCGCGGCTGTTGCGAGTGCCGAGTTACAGCTTCGTAAACATGAGGCTCTTTTTTTATTTTCGGATAGCCATTGCGAGCACGTGAAAACATCGATAGACGTATCAGGTCTCATCGAAAATGATAATCACGCATACGCCAATCAAAAAAATTCAGTTGAGCACGAACATGAGCATAACTCTGAGCACGAGGGCCATACTCAACACGACAGCCATAGTGAAATAATTGCCAGTTACCAATACCGCTGTGACAACAAATCCAACTTATCTGCCATCACAGTTAATTTGTTCAGGTTATTTCCGAGCATTCATAAAATTCATGTCATGTGGGTAAAGCCAACCCAGCAAGGTGCAGTAACGCTCACTTAGAACAATCACATCATCGAATTTAGATAGGTAATCTTCATGAATGACGTTGACCGTATCATCCAGCACGCAGAACAGCATTGCAAAGCGCATGGCGCCCGCTTAACAGTAAAAAGGAAACAAGTTTTGACCGGCCTTATTCAATCCAATAAGGCGCTTTCCGCTTATGAACTGATTGATTTTTGTAAAGAAAAATACGGCGAAAGCATACCTGCTATGTCGGTCTACCGTATTTTAGAATTTTTGGAAGAAGAGCATCTGGTGCATAAGCTTAATC
>JAHRVS010000110.1 GCA_019090565.1 Gammaproteobacteria bacterium | reverse complement strand
CTTCAATACTGGCACTGGATACTGTTCGGCATTGCACTGGTGATCAGTGAGATTTTCATGGCCTCATTTTTTATCGTTTGGTTCGGTACCGCCGCCATCGTGGTGGGCGGCATACTGTGGCTGACTCCCGATACCTCCATAGAGGTACAAGTATTCACCTGGACCATACTGTCCACACTTTTGGCTTTGGCGTGGTTTAAGTTTTTAAAGCCCTTGACCATCGATAAAACTAAAGCGGGCTTATCGAAAGCGACCACAATGGGTGAAATTGGAATCATATTAAAACCGCCCATTGGCGACGAAAAAGGCAAACTGCGGTTCCCCACGCCTATATTGGGCTCAGAAGAGTGGCAAATAATCTCATCGGATACACTCGCTGCCGGTGACCGAGTCCGTGTCATTAACGTATCAGCGGACTCCCTAGTTGTAGAAAAAGCACCCTAAACTTTCATCCATCGCCTCGAGTATCTTTTCAAGTACCTTTAAAGGAGTACAAGCATGAACATAGGTCTTTATTTATCGTTAGGTTTGCTCGCTTTTATTATTGTCACGGCCGCGAAAGGCGTCCGGCAGGTCCCCCAGGGTAATAAGTGGGTCATAGAGCGGCTGGGGAAATACCATGGCTCTCTTAGCCCTGGCCTAAATTTCATTATTCCTTACGTCGACAAGGTTGCTTACAAAATAACCACCAAGGACATCGTTTTAGATATCCCCTCGCAAGAGGTTATTACCAAAGACAATGCCATCCTTATCACCAACGCAGTCTCTTACATAAATATACTGCTGCCCGAAAAAGCCGTTTATGGCGTCGAAGATTACGAGCTAGCCATTCGAACCTTAGTACAAACTTCACTGCGATCCATACTCGGTGAGATGACACTCGATGAGGCTCTTTCCTCTCGTGATCACATTAAGGAGCGCTTAAAAGCGGCCATTTCCAGTGATATTGCGGACTGGGGGATCACCCTGAAAACCGTTGAAATTCAAGATATCAACCCATCCGGCACCATGCAACAAGCGATGGAAGAACAAGCCTCAGCAGAACGTCAGCGACGCGCCACTGTGACTCGCGCTGATGGAGACAAACAAGCCGCCATCCTGCAGGCCGAGGGTAAATTAGAGGCCTCAAGGCGTGAGGCCGAGGCGCAAATCGTGCTGGCAAAATCCAGCCAAAAAGCCATCGAATTTGTCACGCAAGCCATCGGTGAGCGAGAGTTGCCCGTCACTTACTTGTTGGGTGAAAAATATATTCAATCCCTCACTGCACTGTCAAATTCAGACAATGCCAAGTCAGTCATTTTTCCAGCGGATGTGCCCTCTGCAATCAAGGGCTTAATGGGCAAAAATCAGTAAACCATTAAAGCGCCTTTAAAATGTAGCGACCCCATGAAAAGTGCATTGTTAGAGGCGCCCTGTTGGCATCAATTTACCCCGCCAGCGATGGAAAGACTCCCTACATAATTAGCTCGAATTCTTTACTGCCAAATGATACGCCATTTATAAAAATTTCCAGGTGATGCGTCCCTGGGTAATAGGAGCGAGTCGTTATTTTTTTAATGGCGTGCTTCCGCTTTGCAAAAAGTGACTTTGATGGCGCGAGGGTCGTTGTTTTCCATTTAAAGACTTTAGGAGTCGTTTTTCCGTTAGCTTTTTTATGATGGATGGCATAATCAATAATCAAATTTTGATTATGCTCTAAAGTCGAAGCCAAAGACATTTCAAATAATAATGCTTCGCCAAACTCTACTTCCGGTGTGATAATTTCTAATTTTTCTATCACCACATGCGGCGCGTTGTACCCCAACGCTTTTAAGGCACCTTTGTGCCCCTGTTTGATAAGGGTTCGGCAAGCATGTTTAACCAGACGCACTCTATTTTTATCCGCATCTTTTAGCCAGCGAGCCGCAATCTCGGCAATGAGATCAGGGTGATCTTTCGCGATATCATTTAAATTATTGGCGACCGAGCGACGCACGTATTCCTGCTCATCATCTTTTAGTGCTTCAAGAAGGAGCAATACTGGAGACGGGTCTTCAATAAAAACCGGCAGCCTCATCGCCCAGGGTAAACGCGGGCGCGTCCCTTCAGAAATAAGCCTCCGCACATGGTGATTTGGGTCATTCAACCAGGTATTGAGCACGGCCATTGTTCGCTCTGGTTCATGCAATAGAAAAAATCGTATGCCAAGCTCCGAACTTGATCTTTTGGTTAGCTCCTTAAACAAGGTCATAGAAACATCGAAATGCCCCACCCCATAAAGCCCGACATAATCAACCATAGGCATAATCGCCCAGCCAGAAATACCTTGATTGCTCGGCTGCACATCAATTTCACCCACAACCTCTGGAGCGAGACTTTCCAGCATTATGCGCGCAGCGTGGTCAAAGTCATCAGGCAGAAATACGACAAGTGCCTCAGTTATTTGCATCGAACGTTCTTTTAGTTCTAGGTCGTCAAGATTATTTGTCGCCATTGAGACAAAGCCAAAACGATCGAATTCCACCCATGCATTTACCAAGAACCCAGCCATGCCAATAATGACCTTTTCATTAAGCATGTTTTTAAACGGTTCAGCCATTCTTGATCTTCACTCCAATCCGAGCTATCTAAATAATAAAAAATCCGCTTAAGAGTGTCTCTGAACGCAGCGGCTAGCAGGTGACGCACCTATCGTGTGAAAGGTGCATTTTTAGCGGTATCACTACCATAATTCTTCTTAAAAACTTCCTCACCCATCAAACTGATTTGTTTATCTATCACCCAGTCCATACTATCAAGCAAAGATTCATATTTTTTTGTGTTTTTTTCTAAACACCCAAGGGTATAAACAATGGCCTCTAGCGTGGACAGGGATTTTTCGTAATTTGATTTTCGAATTCTATAGCGTGATACCTCCCCGGCATCCAGACTCACTGTCGGCAGTGTCTGTAAGACAGGAGATTCCATTAGAATTCGGTAACTTTTTCGCCAAGAAGAATCAAGAAAAATCAGCTGTCTCGGTGCGTCATTCTCAAACTCATCAATTAGAACCGCATCTTTGCCGGGGTAGAGCAGCACCGCTTGCGCAAGGTCTACGCCCATAGACCCTAGGTCAAATTGTTCACCAACATGTAAGTGACAGTGAGTGAGGCTTAGCGAAGCAATTCCTGCAGTACCGATGGCGTGCTTACGCTCATGCGGATGCTGTAATATGTGAACCGGCCACTGGTTATTGATCAACCTCAAGGTGTGGCAATAGCATACAGATATAGGCCGCATACATCGATAACATTTGGCGCGCGATGGCATTACCTAATCTTTCTTTTCAATAGTAATTTCTAGATTCTTGGTACCGCCTACAAACCATTTTTGCACGTATAGTGTTCCCATAACTGGCGCGGCGCCCTCTTCTGGAACTTCTTTGTACCGCACACTATTTTTAGTTTCTTTTTCATACTCAAATTTCAGAATAGTTTTAGACATGCAACCTCATGGTTTTAATATTGCTGGAACAAGTTTTAAAAATCGCTGAGCCCAGCCAGATACAAGGCAAAGCTTAGGGATACCTATAGAATAGTGGTTTTAATGCGAGAGCAAGGATACCGCAGGTCAATTCACACGACTCCATTAATGGAGAAGGTAGGACGATGCAGAAAATTAAAGCCGAGTGTACAAGGCATGCACGATTTAGTGTATGCCAGTTTTGCATGCGCCTTAAACAGCGACACTGCTATCGCGTTAAAAGTGCATTGATAGAGGTCCTTAACGAAAAACCAAAGTTTACACGTAGTCAATGCGAAGTTTAAGCCCAATCTTACACTGCAGAGATCGAGTCATTAGCATTCTACCTGGCTTTTAAAAGAGACTTAACTGCCGAAAGGAATCTGTCTCAGGCGAACCAAGGCTCGAAACGCTGACCCCAAGTAACCGGCAGGGCCGTTCTCCCAGCTCAGTTTTT
>JAHRVS010000109.1 GCA_019090565.1 Gammaproteobacteria bacterium | reverse complement strand
ATGGCTTCATCAAGGCCCTTACGGTCACAGTAGAAAAGGCCGGAGGGTTTGTTTTTTTCGAAAATAGACATCAGCACAAAGCCCTGATCGTAACTAATGCGCGTAATTCCTTTGGCAAGGATTGTAAGAATTTTATCGTTATTTTCCGGTTTTAGCCAGTAGCCGGTGGGTTGTTTCATGAGCTTAGAGATTAGCTGAGGAGGGGTGATGGGGAATGGTTCTCTAAGGAAAATTTCTTGTTTTTGAAAGCCCGCACCGCACCGGTAAGCGAGCGTGCCATCAGGTAATAGCCCAAAAAAAGCAATGCGTGGAAACCCAACATAATTTGTCAGAGCGGTGGTGCATAGTTTAAGGGTTTCCTCTCTATCAGCTTCGCTTGCAGGGGGCGGCAGTTGTTGTAAAAGTGGGAGAAAAGCATTGAGCTCTTCCAGTTGCAGGTTTTTCGTTTTCGATGACGTGTCGTGCAGGTGCTTCCATAGGAGAGGTACAACGGTTGAGAATGGTTCCTTGCTAGACGCTGAAGGGGCGTTGGCTTGGCTGCTTTTACTTGCATTTAACCCGGGTTTTTCGTTCTCTGTTTGCCAGGCTGTCTTTATTTTAAGGTCAGATTCTTTTAAGTATCCTAGGTAACAAAGGGTGGTTTTTTCAGGGGAATCACTTTTTGGAAGAAATAGCGTGTTCACGACGGGGGGCATAATGCCTGGGTAGCGCACTTTCTTTGAAAAAGACAAAATATCTTGCTGTGTTTTTTGCTGATGATTCTCCAGCGAGCGGTTTAATAATGCTGCACTGACTTTCATAATGCGTTTGTTATAACGATGTGTGTAGGGACGGTGTTGCTTTTGCGCAGCGAGTTCGTTTGCAAAGCAAACTTTTGCAGTGTCACTCTTTAGCTGGTCAAGGTGGGGCGAAGGGGAGATCAGTGCGCGCTTATCAAACTCTTCTTCGCTGCGGTGAATACTTGCGAGGCTTGGTAGGCACGTTTGCCAATCGAAGAGCAGTGCGTCTTGGGATGTGCTAGGTAATCCTGATCGTCGAACGATAGCAGCGCTGATCTCTTTGATTTTACAGCCAAAAATAGCCAGTTCCGCCTCTTCAATCGATTGGCTTTGATTGAAAATGGCGTTTTCCAATGCGCCTATTTTTTCGAATTCAAAACGCCATAAGAACCATGCACCGCAGCCATAAAAAAGGGTTGGAAAGTGCAGGGGATTATCGGTTCTTTGGAAGGTGTTGCTTGACCAGGAGTTGGTAAGGTGAGCAGCAAATTGGCTTTGTTGAATGGATGATAGGTAGCGCTGGTAGCAGTATGAGCGTCGAGCAACTTTTAATACAGGAATGTTGTTTGCCACCTTTCTGACGCGGGTGACCCCCATCATGGAGAGGCAGTGATCTAAGCGGGTGACTTCTCCACTGGTATTTTTGCGCAATTTTTTTGCTTCTGAAAATAGGTGGAGCGAAAGCACAGGGTCATTTTCGACCTGTCGAGCGAGCTTAGCAAGGGAAATATCGGAGGCATTGAGCTCTTTTAAAAAGCGAGAGCCAGTGCGGGGCAACAACGGTAAGGGTTGCTCGCAAAGTGTCTCGGCCCACTGTGAGGCTTTTGCCGGTATTGTACTTGAGTCCACTCTGTCCTCTTTTTGGTTAAGGGGTTTTCTTCATCGTGCCAGCTTTTATTCCCCCAGCACGATTTTCAAAAAATCCTCTATTTTCATGGGTATATGGCCGAAAATTAAAAAAATATGGCTGTAGAAAATATTTTGAATGTTCATCCATCGCTCATCGCACATGTAATCACTGCAATGTGCAGTGGGTTTACAGCAGATATATCAGAGCTGCAGGTTGAGTAAACGTAAAACATCTTCTTAACTAACTATAGTACGAATATAAAAGATACGTGTTTGTACCGCCCAGCAAGGTTGCCCGTGGAGGTGACGAACGGGGTGGGGTGTTAAAAAAGTACAGTTTGTGATGTTTTCAGGGAGGAATTGAAAGACGAATGAGTTGGCTGATTGGTGCGGCAATTGTTCTTATAAGTGTGCTTGGTGGTTATGTGCTCTCTCACGGAGAGCTCATCGCGCTGTGGCAACCTTTCGAGTTGGTGATCATCGGTGGCGCTGCAATGGGTTCATTTATTAGCTCGAATCCGATCAAGATCATTCGGGGTGTTTTTTCTCGGCTCCCCTATTTGCTCAGGGGCAGTCGCTATACAAAGTCTCTGTATATGGACGTGTTGGCTCTTTTATACCAGCTGTTTAACAAATGGCGCAGAGAAGGCTTGGTGGGTTTAGAAGAAGATGTCGATGACCCGCTTACTAGCCCAATATTTATTGCCTTCCCTCAAATCACCAATGACCCAAAAATCATGGAGTTTATCACCGATTATCTGCGAATTATCTCTTCGGGGAATATGTCCTCCCATGAGCTAGAGAGCCTCATGGAAGCAGATATTGAAACGGTATTTGAGGAGTCTGAACTATCTTCTGATGCAGTGACAAAAATTGCTGATGCCTTGCCAGGTTTTGGAATCGTGGCGGCGGTGCTCGGCATCGTAATTACCATGAAATCTCTAGGTGGCCCTCCTGAGGAGCTGGGAATGCACGTTGCGGCGGCATTGGTGGGTACATTTTTAGGGATACTTCTAGCATATGGCTTCGTGGGCCCCATAGGGATTGCATTAGGACACATGGCAAGAGAGGAGGTGAAGTGTCTTGAGTGTATAAAAGTATCAATTTTAGCCATGCTGGGAGGGGTTCCTCCGCAGCTGGCGGTAGAGTTTGGTCGCAAGACCCTCTATACCACTGAGCGCCCCACTTTTTCTGAGCTTGAAGAGCATGTCAAGAGTAGCTGATTACAGCCTGTTGCCAGCAAGCAAACCAGATGAATTGAAAAGCGGCCCTTATTTTATAGCGTCATTAAAGAGCTCCTTTATACAGTGGTTTCTCGTTCATAATCTTTTTTTGCTGAAGAAGCCACAGCCATTGCTGTTTGGGTCACTCTTGGTGCAAGGGGGGCGATGTGGGAGACATTAACGACAGCACTCCCATCATAATCAAGCGTGGTAAAAGGCAGCGTCATGCCCACCATGGCGGGGCGTGGAAAGTGGCTTTCGCTGATTTCGCCATCGCGATGATGGCATTTTTT
>JAHRVS010000108.1 GCA_019090565.1 Gammaproteobacteria bacterium | reverse complement strand
GCGATCACTTTTATATTTTTCTTGAGATCAAAACCAATCAGTGCATCACACACGAAGCTTAAGGCTTCGCGTAATGGCATTCCTACTGAATTTGAATATTCTAATGGGGCCGCACCGGTACCCCCTTCGCCACCATCAACCGTGATGAAGTCAGCGTAGATTCCAGTAGCACACATGGCTTTGCAAATGCTTACAAATTCGCTTTTGCGCCCTATGCATAATTTGAAGCCAATAGGTTTTCCGCCGGACAATTCTCGTAACGTTTGGATGAATTTAACCAACTCTAGCGGCGTACTAAATGCGCTATGCGACGGTGGTGAAACAACGGTGGTGTGGGGTTCAACACCACGTATACGTGCAATTTCTGGGGTATTCTTGTTTGAGGGCAAAATGCCCCCATGGCCAGGCTTAGCGCCTTGAGAAAGCTTTATCTCTATCATTTTTATGTTTTTACGGCTTGCCATTGCCCTAAATTTTTCAGCGTCGAAGGCACCTTTGGCATCACGGCAACCAAAATAGGCCGTACCTATTTGCCACACTAAATCACCGGCATTTTCTAAGTGATAATCGCTTGCACTGCCTTCACCGGTATTGTGATAAAAACCACCTTCTTTTGCGCCAAGATTAAGGGCGCGTATGGCATTATTGCTCAGTGCGCCAAAGCTCATGGCTGAAATGTTAAAAATACTGGCGCTGTAAGGTTGAGTGCATTGGGGGCCGCCAATCGTAATACGCGGGTCAAATTGATTGTCAGCGAGTTTCTTGGCCGATAACGAATGGCCAATCCATTCGTAGCCAACGCGCTGTGTATCTACTTGTGTGCCATAAGGGATCGTGTCTAGATCCCCTTTGGCTCGACGATATATGACCGAACGGAACATTCGGTTAACCGGTGCGCCATCTGTTTCTGATTCAAAAAAATACTGCCGTAAAAAAGGGCGGGTAAATTCCATGAGCCAACGGCCGTGGCCAAGCACTGGGAAGTTGCGTCTTAGCGCATGTTTGGTTTGCTTTATGTCATAGGCTCCCAAACAAATAAGCGGTATCACAACCCATAAAGCGACTAATATTGGCGGCCAAACCTGGCCAAAAAGAACGATAGCAATTGGGGTGATTATTGAAACTATAATGAACCGCTTTTGCATAATGAGTTTCCTCTAACTTCAATTGGATATTTTTGTAGGCCCGAAAAACCCAAAAATAGTGAAATCGTTATTTAATGTTTTTTAGTGATTGCTATAGTCTGAACCACTTATCAATCTATAGCTTTCTAGGGCTATGAGCAAAAACACAAAGTAAGGTGGTGGGCCACCACGCAGGCTTTTTGCTGCGTTGTGACAATTGATGCGTTGATATGAGCCATAGTAACGAATGCCTTGTTGTGTATATAGGGAGGAATGCGACCCTTTTCTTTTTTCGTCGTATTCCTTCTTCTTACAATGGCCTAGTTGCGACGGATCTGATAAATAACTACATTTATTCGGCAAGGCTAAACCTTTTTGATTTACTTTCTTTGTATTGAATATTCGCGATATATCTGTCTCTGAAAAGCATTTATATGCGGTGCTTTAATAGGTATACTTTGATGGCGAGGGTGCTTTTTGAAATAAGAACGACCTAAGCCTTTAGTAGCTCGAGCAACCCTCTAATACCCGACTTTCCATTGACTCGCATCATTAATATACCAATTGTAACCCTAAGCGGTGCGACAAGGGGAAGGGCAGGTTGAATTCATAGCTGGTCATATATAAACCAGCGCGAACGAGAGGGATCTGGTCATGACTATTATATCCATATCACGAGGAAGCCTTGCGGGGGCGACATTCGTCGCAGAACAACTCGCATCTGATTTAAAAATTCCATGTGTTAGCAGAGAAGTGATTGTCCGCGCCGCCCGCGAAGGTGGTATAAATGAAGAAAAGATTACCGAGCAGGTTGATGCGCCACCCAGCTCACTTTTTAATAATTATGCAAGAGAGCGTGACGTTTATCTTTGGTACCTTCGCTCGGCATTGTGCCAACATGCGCTTGCGGGTAGTTATGTATACCATGGAAATGGTGGCCACCTGCTGCTTGCTAATATGGCGACGTTATTGCGTGTCAATATCGTCGCGCCGATGGAATATCGCTGTAAGGCGGTGATGGCAGACCAAGGTTTTGACCTAAAAGCCGCTGAGAGATATATCCATAATATTGATAAATGGCGGGGCAAGTGGGTACGTCATTTGTATGGTGTTGACTGGCGTGACCCCTCCCTTTATGACTTAGTCATAAATCTGGAAAAACTGGATGTGAAAGAGGCGTGTGAGCTGATTTCTCAAGCTGCAAAATTGCCCCGCTTCGCACATAATGACGAAGCGCAGCAAGAAATTAGTAATGCAGCATTGGTTTCAAGGGTAAGCGCTGAGTTAGCAAAAAGCGGAGAGCTATTCACTAGCCAGTTAGACCTTTCTGCTGAAAATAATGTATTAACCATCAGCGGCAAGGCGCGGTCAGGTGATGCGTGCAAAGCAATTGAACGCGTTGCAAAATACGCAGTAGGCGAGGCTAAATTGCGTTTTGAAGTAGAGGCTGCCATGGATGAGGTCTCTTGGCAGGTATAGAGTCAAAGCCCCTGGGTATTCGGTGCTTTGGTGTGCGCATTGAGGGGAATATAAGCAACACTCTCAATGTGATACCAAGTAGCCTGAGTAGATAGGTTCGCCCAAGCTTTTTTCGCTACCCCTCCTCGCATTATCGATAAAAACAGCGGCAACATTCTTGGGTGGTGATTTATTTCCTCTGTTTTTGTGTGTTGGCGTCGGCGTTTTATAGTGCAGTTCATTGCGTCAGGATTCGGCTTGGGCGAATTTTTGAGCGTGTTGCTTGGTTGAGTCCATCAGAAATTTGAATATTAAAAGACAAACTAAGGGGGCATATTGACGCATTTATTTTATAAACGTGTAAGTTTACTTGGCTTACTGTTATTGGTGGGGCTTGTCTCTGGATGCAGTAATACTGGAATAGAAAGCCAGATATTGGAACAGGCTAAAACCGCCCCTCAATTTCGAATTGGGATGGTGACGATTAAGGAGCCGAAGCTCTACGAAGCGAAAGTCTTCCAATATCGTATTCCTAACCCCACCATCACGATACCTGGCCGGGTGGCGAGCATGGGGATGATCTCGGCGGGAAAGGGCTTGGATAAACTTGCCGCAAATTATAATTTTACCGAGATGCTTAAAGAGAATGACTTTCGCCTGTCCGAGCGTTTATCCACTCAATTAAAAGCGGAACTTGAAAAGGTCGGTTACGAGGTGGTGGATACCCCTGTGAATGATCATCGCCACGCCAGTGACTTTCGCGGAGGTTTTTGTTTAAACGCACCCGTAATGAGTGAGCCTTGCTCCAACTATTTTTTGCATGTGGTGGTGGATTTCGCCGGTTATACAGCGTTTACACTGGGGCAGCCCTATGTGCCAATGTTGCAGTTGCGGGTGAGGCTTATCTCCGTTACCGGGGAAAGTGCTATTTCAGCTATTTCCGACGGTGATTTTGTAGCGCAAGAAGAAGGCGCTTTTAAGCTTATATATGCCGCGACATTTACCTATGGAGGTACGGTGCCAGTAGACGGGCCCACAGATGTGCCATTCAGTCCTAAGTTTGCCTTGAGGGGGCGTAATGATCTGGATAATTCCAAAAGGATTATCGCAGGCCTTGAGGACGCCTCACAGGAATTGGCGAAGCGAATCGCGATGAACCTCCAATAGCAAGTCGTCGAGTTTTCTATAGCTAAAGCCAGTATGGTTTTGGCTGTTCAAAGCAGGGTATTTCTATTGTTCTGTTATATCGGTCTTTTCTTGCGCCCACTCAGGCATTGTTTTCAAATCAATATCAAACATCAGCGGCGCTAGAAAATATACCGTTATGGTGATCAGAGCGATGGCGATTAAATTAAGAATCAGCCCAGTTTTGACCATTTTTTTAATTTTTAAGTGGCCTAAGCCAAATACAATGGCGTTGGGTGGTGTTGCCACGGGCATCATAAATGCCATGGAGGCGGCCATTGCCACCGGCAGCATAAGAAGCAAGGGGGTGGGGGTGGATGACGCTTGCAGTGGATGCCATTAAAGGCAATAACATTTCTGCGGTGGCGGCATTAGAGGTGACTTCGGTAAGAAATACTACGCTGAAAGTGAGTATGCCAATCTGTAGCATTGGCGGAACATCTTTTAAGCCCAAAAATTGCTGGCCGATAAAGCTCGATAAGCCGCTTTCTGCAAAACCTGTCGCCAAGGCAAAGCCACTGCCAAATGGTAGAATAATGTGCCAGGGTAATTTCGGAATAATGGATGCATCAATGATGCTCTGATAATGCTCCATATTGCGGGTGGGGATAAGAAAAAGAATAACGGCCGCAGCAATAGCGATGGTGCCATCGTCAATATACGAGGGGTGAGGTAAAAATCGCGACCAACCCGGAAGAGAAAAACTGCTAATAATCAGGTCTTTTCGGAACACCCAAGCTAAGGATGTAAGGCCAAAAACACAGCCCACCACACGCCGCCTATATTCTCGATAAAGATGGCAGTATTCGTTACACCGCCTCCGGCCATTGGTCAGCCCAGGCGGGGGAAGCTAGCGCCTCTGGATAGCCCAACACCAGAGGCTAGCGTAGAGACTATTGGCAGTCGTGCTGATACATATATTCACGGCCACGGCGAATCCATAAGCCATTAACGCCTAACTCATCTTGGTATTTTTTCACGTAAGCCCAGCTCACCGCCACCAACACATCTTCAATAAAAACCGCCGGTTCGCTTCGATAAGACTGCTCTGGGCAGGAACCAATATTAATCGCATGGGTAACATACACATCGATGACTACCTTCTGCCCATCTTTGTTTGTATGGTCATGACTGAGTAGAGGGTTAGAGAAGGGGTGCTTGGGATCAATGCTGTTATGGATTGGCCCGCTTCCCATATACTTTCTAACTTCTTCAAGCTGAAGCCCCATGGATAAGTCTCGCAGGCGGTTTTCATTCTCTCTAGCGGGCCTCTCTTTATAGGTGGGCTCACCAAAAGGATCAAGCGCTTGACAGCCGGAAATAACGACAAGAAATATCAGTATAGCTATTTTTTTTATCATACAAACCCCATTATTCCAAAGTAAGCACTGTCGAATTCAAAGGAACCTAGCGACCATATTTCCTATGTGGAGTCAAGCCATTATGTACTATTTTCCATCAACAGCAATACATCCTAATTATGGCAAGCATTACTCTATTGATAAATAGATATTCCTTTTATTTATGTAGTGGCCAATCAAGGGAGCTAAAGCGAACGCCAGCTTATACAGCCTAGTTAAAACAACAAAGGTAAATGGGCTTGAGCCATATGAGTATATTGATCACCTCCTGACCGTACTGCCGCACCGCCTGCCGGGAAGTGATTTCTCTGACTTGATGCCTTGGTATCTATAGCGATAGGTGTGGTTTATTGGACGTTTACGTTTCTGGCGCCGAAATTGTTAGCGTTGATAAATAAGTCGCTGATGCCGCTGCTCTCGGATATAGTGCCTTGTTTTATGGTGATATTTTCGTGGGCGTCTCCTTGTGGCCCGCCTGGGGCCGACAAAGTCCACGGATATTTGTTGGGACAAATAAGGGGAGCATTTAGTCGCTCCAAAAAATTGTAACGCTTACTTGGATTCAAATAATAAATACATAACTCGAACAGGTAGAAAATATGGCTAGCCAGCTATAGCCTAAGTATTTTTTCTTCTGCAAGATATGCAATGATGAAAACATATAGGTAGCTAACCTATGGGCAGAGATGCCGGGTTTCTATTCGGATTAAAGTAAGCACTTTACGGGCATAAAAAGGGTTCAATCATAGACAGTCAGCTTACCTTGAACACACAGGTTCATCCTTATGCACTGGCTTAAAAGGCAACGTGTTCGTTACACCCTTCGCCACCACCCTATTGATTTCGAAATTTGGGAATCAGTACTTGT
>JAHRVS010000107.1 GCA_019090565.1 Gammaproteobacteria bacterium | reverse complement strand
TTTCTGGGCGCTGGTATAACATGTCGGCAGTAACGGTAAATGTTTCGTCCATAATAGGGGCGGGGCCTTTCTCTTTAGCGAGCTCTAGCCCTGCTCTCCAGCCCTCTAGCGCAAGCTCTTTAGCAACCTGCTCAGTAAATGCAAGGGAAGCTGCATTTCCATATTTTATTCCCATCATAGTAAGGGTTGATCCAAGCCCTAAAAACCCCATTCCGTGGCGCCGTTTGCGGAAGATCTCATCACGTTGTTTCTCAAGCGGCAAGCCATTAATCTCGACGACATTGTCAAGCATGCGGGTAAAAATGGCGACCGTTTTACGAAATTCGACCCAGTTGAAGGAGGCGCCTTGCTCGAAGGGCTTGTCAACGTAGCGAGTTAAATTGATAGAGCCGAGTAGGCAGCTTCCGTAGGGAGGAAGAGGTTGTTCACCACAAGGGTTGGTGGCGCGAATGTCCTCACAGAACCAATTATTGTTCTTTTCATTGACCTCATCAATAAGAATGAAGCCCGGTTCGGCGTAGTCGTAGGTGGCGGACATGATCATATTCCACAGGCCCTGGGCCTTGATGGTTTTGTGAATCAAGTTAGCTGCTTCACCTCGTTCATTGGTAATGTAACCTTTCGTGGTGGGGAAATGCCGCCAGATGACTTTGCTTTCATCGTTAAGATCGATAGGTTTCACGGCCAAGGATTTCTCAGAAACAGGGAAGGCAAGGTGCCAGTCATCGTCGGCCTTGACAGCCTCCATGAACTCTTTGGTAATGAGGAGGGAAAGGTTAAACTGCCGCAGTCGGGCATCCTCTCTTTTGGCTCGTATGAACTCGAGCACGTCGGGGTGCCCAACATCGAAGGTGGCCATTTGTGCGCCTCTGCGCCCACCGGCGGATGACACCGTAAAACAGGTCTTATCAAAGATATCCATAAAGGACAGCGGGCCAGAGGTGGTTGCACCGGCACCTGAAACGTAGTCACCTCTAGGTCGGAGGGTGGAAAATTCGTAACCGATGCCGCAGCCTGCTTTAAGCGTTAAGCCGGCTTCCATATTTTTTTTAAGAATATCATCCATTGAATCACCGACAATACCTGATACGGTGCAGTTTATGGTCGAAGTCGCAGGTTTATATTTGGAAGCGCCTGCGTTGGATAAAATACGCCCAGCGGGAAGCGCGCCTCGATTGAGCGCCCAAATGAATTCTTTTTTCCAGTGCGCTCGCTTTTTGGCACTTTCTTCGGTGGCGGCAATGGCTTCAGCAACGCGCTCGAATGTATTTTGTATGGTTTGGTCTACAGCCTTCCCGCATTCCTTCTTAAGACGATATTTTTTGTCCCAAATATCTTCTGATGCATCCTGCAATGGAAGGTCTTCAATCCGTTGATTTGTTTTTTCTAAGGTTGTAGGCATATTGTAGGTGGCTCCTTCTTGTTTTTGGTTAAAAAATGGGCATCTGAGGTGTGTGTCATCAGCAATGCCAATACTATATGTTGTGTCTTTTGAAATGTAAAACACTATATGTAGATATATTATCGTTCACCTATCTTGATTTTTTTCCACGATATGCTTGCTGGTTTAACTGTGTTCCCATGAATATCTAACTCCTTGAATTGGCAGTTTATTAAAAACAGGCGCATTCTTTTAAGGGAATCCTAATGAGGGTACTTTTTTCAAGATAAGCGATTGCACCATTTGGTTCTGAAGCCTCGTTTCTATCTTTAGCCTTGAGCTTGAGCGCAAAAATTCTATTGGGGATTTTGTCAACACTTATGGTTCGGTATTTTTGAATGCCGTCAGTGGGAAATAATGTATTGGTCTCGCGAACAACCACTTTAATGACAGAGCCGCTCTAAAAGTAACTTAATAGGAGCAAGTAACTTGAAAATCACCAGAAAGATGATAGGAGGGATAAAGAGCCAATAGGAGGGGGATAAAAATTGGACTAAGAAAACGAGAACTGCCCGCTCTCTATTCGGCTTTAGGCGCGAGAATAAATAACAGGCAGTTTCTTGAAAATTGAGTTCTAAAAGTTAGACGTCGAGCGATTTGTGCTCAATTTGAGAAAGAAGCGATGAGACTTCGGCACTTGCTGCCTCCATTTTTTCGATAAAGCTGACAGCTGACTCAGTGTCATCAGACTGTGCGTGCTTAACAGCAGCTTTCCCATTTTCATGAACGGCTTTGTGGTACGCATCCAGTGACTTAAATTCAGGGAGGTGACTATAATCTCTGCGGCCGTCGCCATCGAAGTACCACTGCCCAAGCCGGCAATCGTGGTGGGAGGCGAAATCTTCAGAGGCCTTGTTGCTTAATCCAGCACAGCTTGCGTATACCTCATCTTTCCAAACAGTGTGGTCAAGCTTCACAGTGTTAATAAAGCCACTGGTTGCACAGCCTTCGATGGTGGTATTTAGGTGTTTCGAATTGTCTATCAAGTGTGTAACCGAATCGAGCAAATTGGTGGTTTTTTCACTGGTGGAGTCGCAAGTAGCACAGGTCTCAATCATCTGTTCGGCAGCGGTGCAGCTTGCAGAGTCGATGGACTCAACGAGGGTGCTGATCTCCGAGGTGGCTTCATTGGTACGCTGCGCAAGATTTCGAACTTCGTCTGCAACAACGGCAAACCCGCGCCCGTGCTCTCCTGCGCGGGCGGCTTCGATTGCCGCGTTCAACGCCAATAGGTTTGTTTGTTCCGATATGCCTTTTATTAAACCAACAAACTGATTGATTTGTTCTGATACGGCCCGGACCTTATCAACCTGGGTATTACTTTTGGTCGCCGTATCCTGAATGCTGGTTAAATTACTAATAATATCATTCAGTTGGTGTGAGGTGGCATCAAATGCATGCTGGCTATCTTCAATGGCTTTTTTTTCTGACATGAGCCGTTCTGCACTGTGCGCCACGGCGTGCCGTGCATCGTCAAGACTAGCGTTGTAGTTGAGGCTGAGTACGGAAATTTGTTTCTCAGAGTCCGAGCTGTTGCTCACTTGATGCAGCGTTTCAGTCAGGCTAGAGTTTTCAGCCTCAAGCTTTACTACTTGTTCGCGCATTGCCTGAAGCGTCTGCTCCATCGATGCTTTTTCCGCTTCTAATTCAGTATTACGTTTGTTAAATCGCGAAAACATTATCTACACCACCATCTCTTTGGTTAACTTTAGATTAAGCATAGACGAAGCTAGGCAGTGCGCGAACATTTTATACAGCGCAAAATAGGTCGATAGAAGGCAGGCGAAATCGGAGGATAGGGGCGGCCTACCTTTACCTAAAAGAAGGGGAGTATCGGATGGTTTTAGTGAAACCGGAGCCCCATTTTAGACTTAGACGCAGTTTACGAAACTCCTTAGCAAGGGGTTGATTCAAGGTGGGATTTCATTGTTGGGCTAAGGGGGGTCGATCGCTGCGTCTCTAGGTTAATACATACGAGTTTTGCATAGCCTTGGGCAAAGACGGTATCGGGTTGCTCTATTGTGCGAATTTTATGATGAAGTATAACGCTACTCGTTCCAACATCGCTTGCCCAGCTATCTATAATAAGTGTAGCGGGAAAAACGATCGGATTAAAAAAGGTACAGTTTGCGTTGATCACTACAAAGCTGGAATTCTTTGAAATAAATACCTCCCTTTTATCGATAAACAGCCAATTTACCCTGGCCTGTTCCATATATCGAAAGTATTCGGTGTTATTCACATGCCCGAAAGCATCCATGTCACCCCATCTTATAGGAAAACTGTCTGTAAACTGTATTGTCTCTTCACTCATGGCTG
>JAHRVS010000106.1 GCA_019090565.1 Gammaproteobacteria bacterium | reverse complement strand
CCTTGGCCACGCCATTGGCTGTGCTCTAACCCCTCCCCTACTGTGTAATAGTTATCTTTGCTGAAATAAATATCCGCATCATTGGTGCCTTTAGCGATGGTCAGCATACCCTATTGCTCCAGTCGGTTAAGAATATCATCCGGCTAAGAACAAACCTGACTAGAGTTGCCCTCGGTGATTTTTTTGCAACCGTTATCATTCTACCATTCTATTCAAACGGATTTAAAACACGAACCCCCATCCCCTTAATATTACAAATATTCCTGCTGACAATATAGAACTCATAAGTCAGTGCGGTTGCCGCAACTTGCATATTCTGTGACTTTTCATAATTTAGCACAGCACAGATAGGCGCCCAGAAATTTGGGTCTCTGCTTCTGAGAAGCTCAGTATATTCACGTTATAATCCTCAATCACACTGAGGAGCCATGCGTCGAGCGTTTGGGCTTGTTTCACGTCGCCTCGATGTTGAATTAATTCGTCACCCCACCTCAACCCTTGAATCGAGGACATCCTTTCTCTTCCATAAAAACCACTATTTCAAGGAACCCCAATAGTAATCCTTTCCAGTATGCATTCCTAGTGGGACAATATATGCTTTCCCATTAGCTTCCTGTACTCTTTGGCTAGCCTTAAGCGCAGCACCTCTAATGAGATCATGCTTAATAATCAAGCCAGAAAAATGCCTAATTACGAAGCACTTGCTAAATTAATAGCGGAACACAACGTTATACACTTAGGGCTTGCATCCGCCAACTTTAAAAGGGATTTTAAAATCCATGAATGAAATTATTTTATGTGGTCGCAACTTTAGCCCAAGTGCGTTTAAAAATGAATGCGGCATTGAAGTTGAGCAGACTTCATCTTTTACATGCTCGAATCCAAACATGATTTTCGCGAATAGGCCTTATTTATTAAAAAATGAGCATCCCACTCCCGGCGCTACGTCACTGGCAAAATTGTCCAATCTAGAGACGGCAAAAAATCTCACGGATTTATCTCTATCCTTTGGCGGGGATAATATTGTAGCTCTTTCAGGGATTTCTGCGAAATTACGAGAATACAATGTCGGGTTAATAGGGGCGTCAACCAGTGTTTACGCCGGTAGGATGAAGGGCTTTATTGGTGCAGTAGGAAGCTATCAATCTGCGTTAATGGAATATCGCCAAGCAGTGACAACAAAA
This sequence comes from Gammaproteobacteria bacterium, assembly GCA_019090565.1. Classification (GTDB taxonomy): domain Bacteria; phylum Pseudomonadota; class Gammaproteobacteria; order Pseudomonadales; family UBA3067; genus UBA3067. The sequence continues at coordinate 2,089 of JAHRVS010000106.1, read as the reverse complement.
TCTCCTGCTAAGACGGCAGCTAAGAAAAATGCAAGAATGGCTTTTGATAATATGCAAAGGGGATTTAAACAAGAAGTCAAGATCGCAACTAGCCAAATCAAGTCTAATCACGGCACTCCAATGACTAGCTTTAAGAGGGCTGCTGATATTTCTAGGAGCAGCAGGAGCATTGCTAAATTAGACCTTGTTAACCAAATCCAAGCTGAAAATGTTGTTAAGTTCACCAAGTACACAAAATTTCTAGGTAATGGCCTTGCTGTTATCGATTTTGGTAGCCGAGTTACTAATATTCATAATGCCCATAGAGGGGGCGCTAACTGGGAACGAGAAATGTTTATTGAATCAAGCAGTTTTGCCGCTAGTGCAATTGCTGGTACCCTAACCGTGAATGCGGGCTTGGCCATGCTGATTTTCTTAACACCATTCGGATGGATGGGGCTAGTTGCTGGTGGCTTAGCGGTTGCTGGTTCAGCAGCGGGAATTTCAATAGGGGTTAATAATGCGTTTGAAAGTAATAGTGGTAATTGGTACGACTATATAATGACACTAGTGAATTAGATATGAGTTTGTTTTCAAAATTATTAGCTGTTTCTGCAATTATTGGGTTTTTAGCATTAATTTTTTATGTTATTTTTGGTCAAATTACTGTGCGAAAACTTAGAAAAAATCAAAAAACTAAAAGTGCACTTGGAAGTGAACTAGCCAGTGGCTGGGATATACTAAATGTAGCGAAAGCATTGGCTTTACCCACCTCATGGAATAAGAAATTTGAAAGTAGTCCTTTATCTTCCATGTACGCTAACTCAAGCCTAATACTTGAACACACCAATAAGTTGGATCGCTTTCTGGGAGTGCTGTTTTTTTGGTTATGGCTGGTATCAGGCACTATGATGATTTTCTTGATACTTTTACAGGGCGTCGGAGTTTTTTCTTAATCCCTCAGTGCCCGGCTGGGGTTACCTTCCAAGATAATTACCGCGTCAGTTAACTGGCTGAGCCAACGTCTAAGTGCAAATCATAACAGTTAGCATTAACAAAGCTCAACTAGCAAATTAGACAAGCGGCTCGTTCAGACTAGACCCTGCTAACCCCTGCTCTATTTTTAACTCTCTCGGTAAAATTACTTTTTGCTTCACCACTAAAGGCGGGGGCATTTGACGAGGTTCACGGGGCTCTGCAACAACCGCCCTTTCGGTGTAAGCAGTTTTTATTTGCGTTACAGGGTAGTCACCAGAGAACTTCAGGTAGGCGGTAAAGGCGGGTAAGCGCTGCACCTCACTGGGCATAATAAGGTACTTATCACTACGCTGTTCGTTCAAGCCCTGACTATCATTTTTGCCAAAATTAAGGCTTTCATTTTCGGTGACTACTTCTTCCATTCCCAATAATTCGGCATTCCATTTTGCGGCGGTTGGTTCGTCAGTTTGAAACACCAACTTTGTATTGCACTGAGAAAGCATGGCCTTGGCGCTATGCTCTCCATAGATACTCATCAGTTCATTGGCGGAAGTAAATCCTAAAATATTTCGCAGGCCGTGCTTGCGCCCTTCGTTCAACGCCGTCTTGAGACTGTTAATCTTCCCCAGTGATTGCAGCTCATCAATGACATTCCAAATCACCCGGTCTTTGGAGGGTGTTAGGCTCAATACCGCCTTGATAACAGTATCAAACCAGGCAGTAACAAGCGGCCCTGCTGCATCCATTTCTTCTTCTGAGACGCGGATAAAAAGCCAACCCTTTTTATCGTCATTTTTTACCCAGTCTCGAATCGAAAAATCTCGCTTATTTTCAAGCCCCCTTAGATAACGCAGCGCACGTATTTTTGGCACAATTGAGGCGATCACAGAGGACGCATGTTCGGGAGAGCTGTCATCAACGATCAAGGATGCCAAAGTGCCATTGATCAACTCGGTAAGACCGCGCTTTACGACTTCCCTTTCATGCCCCAGTAGGTTGCTTTCTACCATTTTAGTGGACTCCAGCAACTTAGTAAGGATATCATCAATACTGCCGGTGAACTCTTCACCTCTGGACACTTGATACAACAAAGCTGAAAATACGGTGACAGAGGCTTCTGGCCAATGGTCGT
>JAHRVS010000105.1 GCA_019090565.1 Gammaproteobacteria bacterium | reverse complement strand
AGCTCAGTCGGTAGAGCAGGGGACTGAAAATCCCCGTGTCCGTGGTTCGATTCCGCGTCTGGGCACCATCTCTAACATCATGTATTTATTTCGATATATGATGTCTACAAACAAGCCTGGCTAACGCTGGGCTTTTTTGTATCTGCTTTTTACGAGCATGCACGCCGTAACGCAAAACCACCCTTCTTGCAAAACACTGCCAGGTTATCCACGCTTGTCATTGGTTCACTTTTAATGCGCTAAAAACCACTAGACAAGGTGATTTGCACTAAACCCCAACGAAGCGGGTATTTTAGAACTGCCCTTTTATCTTGTCCGCGCATTACAATACTTGGCATAGCACATTAAGGTGAGCGCACCCTTTGCAAATACCCTCTCCTACTAGCGAAACTCATCATGTACAAACATACATTTGTGTCTGTTTTTGGCGCACTGCTTCTCCTTTTTAGTGTAACGGCCTTTTCAGAGGCCGGCTTGTCCACCGTAAACCCAACAAAAGCCTGCCCAGCTCTGCTTGATCACCACATCACAACACTGCACACCAAGCAGAAAACCCACCTTTGTGAACATTACGCCAACAAGGTTCTGCTTGTGGTGAATACCGCCAGCCAATGCGGGTTCACACCCCAACTTGAAGGGCTAGAGGAACTTTATAAAACCCATAAAGACCAAGGCTTCGTGGTATTAGGCTTCCCCTCCAATGATTTCCTTCAAGATCGGGGCGACGACAAACAAATCGCAACGTTTTGCCGCATCAACTATGGCGTCAGCTTTCCAATGTTCAGTAAATCAGCGGTTAGAGGCTTCGATGCAAACCCTTTTTACAAGTCCCTCGCTGAGCGTCAAGGCCAAGCACCCTGGTGGAACTTCTACAAATACCTGATTGATCGAGATGGTAATGTCGTAGACCTCTACAACAGCCAGGTTACACCTCAAGATCCCGCTCTTATTAAGGCTATTGAAAGTTTGCTATAGACCCAAGCAGCAATCCACACCCGCCCATCGCCCTACGCCAAGGTTCAAAGCCTCTTAAGAATGCTTTATTATGCAGCCCTCACGCCAAGCCCTTACACCCTGCTTGGCTTTCGTAAGACCTATTCATACGCCCGTCAAAATTCGAATGCCTCAAATCAGCCATCAAAATCTTCAAACCCTGCTTAAACAAGTAAAATGGAACGATGCGGGCCTTGTTGCCGCCATCGCACAAGATCACCAAAGCCAAGAAATTCTCATGCTGGCCTGGATGAACGACGCGTCATTGCAACTCACCATCGAAACGGGCCATGCTGTGTATTGGTCCCGTTCCCGGCAAAAACTATGGCATAAGGGAGAGTCGTCTGGGCACCAGCAAGTGATACACGACATTCGCCTCGACTGTGACGGCGATGCGATCTTGCTCCAGGTTGAACAGGTTGGCAGTATTGCGTGCCATACTGGGCGCCGAAGCTGTTTTTATCGTACACTTGGGGACAAGGGCTGGGAAGAAAATGCCCCTGTGATCAAAGATCCGAATGACATCTACCATCTTCCCTCGAAGGATTAAGCAACATGGCGCATGTTCTAAAAAAACTGACTGAGACGCTGAACGAAAGAAGAAATGCCGACCCAGATAGCTCCTACGTTGCCAAGTTGCACCACAAGGGCCTCAATAAAATCCTAGAAAAGGTGGGCGAAGAGGCCACTGAGACCATTTTAGCCGCCAAAGATGCGGAACTAAGTGGCGACAACGGCGATCTAATCTATGAGACAGCCGACTTATGGTTTCATACGCTGGTGATGCTTTCCCATCAAGGAGAAAGCTACCACAGTGTGCTGAAAGAGCTAGAGCGGCGCTTTAACCTTTCGGGTTTAGACGAAAAAGCATCTCGCGCACCACAAACAGACTAAGGAGAAAATACCATGGGCATAGGTGGAGTCAGTATTTGGCAACTGCTTATTATTCTAGCAATCGTATTTATGCTGTTTGGAACCAAAAAACTGCGCAACATGGGTGGTGACTTAGGCTCAGCGATAAAGGGCTTTAAAAACGCCATCGGTGACGACGAGCCTAAACTCGACCAAAAACCCGATGACCAAATAGACAGTGCCGCAGCCAGCCAAAAAACCGAGCACACTGAAAACAAGGGCTCTTAAACAAACACTATGTTTGATATCGGCTTTACCGAATTAGTGCTACTCGGCATCATTGGCTTGATCGTCATTGGGCCACAAAAGCTCCCCCATACCATTCGCATGATTGCGGCGTATACCGGCCGCATCAAGCGTACCGTGAATGACTTGAAGCACGAGTTAGAACAAGAAGTCGATGCACAAGAAATTCGTCAGCGCATCCAGCAAGAAATGGAACAAAGTGGCTTGCCGCAATTAAAGCAAGATATTCACAATAGCGCACAAGATTTGCAACAAAGCGTGCAAGACATCGCACACGAACCAGCCAGCACAGTGTTAAACCAAACCGCGGCCAACCCTGATGCAGTCAACGTCACTGAAGAACTAACCCCCCTCTCATCAACGCCCTCCACACCCAATAATGACTGACAATAACGCATCCACTGCCGCGCCAGATTCCGATATCGACGAAGGTGCTGAAACACTGATCGACCACTTGATTGAGCTGCGCTCCCGCGTTCTAAAGACCGTCGTATTTATTCTCTTAGTTTTTTGCTCGCTGGTTTATTTCGCCAACGATATCTATGAGTTTGTTTCCTTGCCCCTGCGACAACTGCTACCTGAAGGTAGCACCATGATCGCCACGGGCATCACCTCGCCCTTCTTTGCCCCCTTCAAGCTCACCATGGTGCTCTCGCTGATGATTGCCGTGCCGTTAATCCTTCATCAGCTGTGGAGCTTTATCTCACCGGGCTTATACCAACATGAAAAGAAAATCGCTCGCCCTTTGCTCCTTTCCAGTATCATCTTATTTTATACCGGCGTCGCATTTGCTTATTATGTTGCCTTCCCCTTGATGCTGACGTTTTTTACCACCATCGGCCCCTCCGGTGTCGAGCTAATGCCAGATATCAGCCAGTTTCTAGATATTGCGCTTAAGCTATTTTTTGCATTTGGTATCGCCTTTGAGGTGCCCATCGCCACCTTTCTACTGATCGTTTCTGGCGTCACCAGCATCGAAAGCCTCAGAGATAAGCGCGCCTATGTCATTGTGGGCTGTTTCGTATTTGGCATGCTACTCACACCCCCTGATATCATATCCCAAACCCTTCTTGCTCTTCCCATGTGGATTTTATTTGAGCTGGGAATTATTTTTGCTGGACTGGTGCAAACGACAGAAAGCCCAGAATCAGAATAAGGAAAATGGCATGCGCCCTGAGTTTGATGGATTTTCACCTGATGTAATTACCTTCCTTCAAGAGCTTGCTCAAAACAATAACCGCGAGTGGTTCCAAGAAAACAAAGCCCGCTATCGCGAAACCATACAAATCCCCATGAGCAACTTCATCATGGCTTTCGCCCCAAGCCTATCAAAAGTTAGCGGGCATTATGTTGCTGACCCCCGCTTAAACGGGGGCTCAATGTTTCGTATATACCGAGACTCACGTTTTTCAAAAGGAAAGCCTCCCTATAAAACCAATGTTGGTTGTCAGTTTCGTCATGAAGCAGGTAAAAACGTGCATGCACCGGGGTTTTATT
>JAHRVS010000104.1 GCA_019090565.1 Gammaproteobacteria bacterium | reverse complement strand
AAGGAGAAGCTGGGGCAGGCGGTACGCCTCCTGGTGATTTATATGTACAAGTTGCTGTCCGCGAGCATGCTTTGTTTAAGCGTGACGGTAAGCACTTGTACTGTGATGTACCCATTAGTTTTGTAGACGCAGCCCTGGGTGGTGAGATAGACGTCCCCACGCTTGATGGCCGGGTTAAGCTTAAAATACCCGCCGAAACTCAGACAGGAAAACTATTCCGCTTAAGGGGAAAAGGTGTTTCACCGGTAAGAGGCGGTTCCACCGGAGACTTGATCTGTCACGTTGTCCTAGAAACCCCTGTTAAATTGAACAAAAATCAAAAAGACTTGTTGCGTGCGTTCAGTGATAGCCTTGATGGGGCGAAACACGCACCGAAAAAACAGTCTTGGTTCAATAACGTTAAAACATTTTTTAATTAAGAGGTGTCTTGGAGGAGAAAGGCCTTCCAAGGTGCTTTAGGCTATATTTTATGACTCGAGTTGCAGTAATTGGTGCCGCTGGGCGCATGGGTAAGACCTTAATAGGGGCAATTCACGCAGCGGAAGGGCTCACTTTCACCGCCGCGATTGAGCATTCGGGCAGTAGCTTGTTGGGGGTTGATGCGGGTGAGTTGGCCGGCGTTGGTAAGCTTGGTGTGATGGTGGTGGATAATTTTGAAACAATTAAAGATGATTTTGATCTGTTGATTGATTTTACTCGCCCCGAAGTGACCATGGCGAACGCCGCTTTTTGTTCCGAACACAGAAAGAAAATGGTGGTGGGTACCACCGGCTTGAACGCCGAACAAAAGCAAGTTTTGCAAGATGCGGCTCAAAAAACAGCGATTATGTTTGCATCCAATATGAGCGTGGGTGTCAACCTGTGTTTTAAGCTACTGGATATCGCAGCGCGCGCCTTGGGCGATGACGTAGATATAGAGATCATCGAAGCGCATCATCGGCATAAAGTGGATGCACCCTCCGGGACCGCCCTAAGCATGGGAGAGGTGGTGGCTAGTGCGCTAGACCGTGACCTCAAAGCCTGCGCTGTGTATGGCCGCGAAGGGATAACCGGCCCTCGTGATCGCCAAACCATTGGTTTTGAGACGATTCGGGCTGGCGATATTGTTGGTGATCACACTGTTTTATTTGCAGGAGAGGGTGAGCGCATAGAAATCACCCATAAAGCCAGTAATCGTATGACATTCGCCGGCGGTGCTGTTAGGGCGTCTAAGTGGTTATCCGATAAAAATACCGGCCTTTTTGATATGCAAGATGTGCTCGGGTTTCGAGAAGATTAAGTTACTCATGGCGAGAAAGATTAATCATTGAGCAGTTATTGTACGCGACCACGGGTTAGTATTCGGGCAACTCAAAGCCGCCTTTAGATTTTTTGGCCCTTTTTCATTAAGCGCCCGTGCTAAAGCGCGGGAGCAGCCTCTTTCCCTCCTTCTGGACAAACGGGGCTGATTTCGCGTAGAATATCGCAGATTTTGCGGTGCCTTCGACACGAGGGTTCATCCAAAAAAACAAGTATCAATAATTATAAAAGAGCGAGATGGGGCTGTTGTGTGCCATCTCGCTTTTTTACGATTTACGATTGACTTTTTAATGCGAACATATGTTTGGAGGCCCTTTGAGCAACACAGCCATATTGGTTCTGGAAGACGGCAGCATATTTAAAGGGAAGGCAATCGGTGTATCCGGAGCCACATGTGGAGAGGTGGTATTTAACACTGCCATGAGTGGTTATCAAGAGATACTGACAGACCCCTCCTATACCGAACAAATTGTCACCTTGACCTACCCTCACATTGGTAATACGGGTGTAACCGAAGAAGACGAAGAGTCCTCTTCGGTTTGGGCGAAAGGTCTTATTATTCGGGACCTTCCTCTTCTTGCCAGTAGTTGGCGCATGCAGAAAACTTTACCGGAATACCTCCAAGAGCAGGGCATCGTCGCGATCGCTGATATAGACACCCGTCGACTGACGCGTCTATTACGCACTAAGGGCGCGCAGCGCGGTGCCATCTTGGCCGGCGAAGGCGTAGAGGGCCGCATTGATGAGGCGCTCGCCATGGCGAAGGACTTTCCTGGTTTGAAGGGAATGGACCTTGCCAAAGTGGTTAGTACCCAAGAAAATTATGTCTGGCAAGAGGGAAGTTGGGATCTTGAAAGCGGCCATCAAATTCCAGAGCAGGCGGGTGAGTTTCATGTGGTTGCCTTTGACTTTGGTGTGAAGAGAAATATTCTTCGTCTTATGGTCGACAGAGGTTGTCGTTTAACTGTGGTGCCGGCGGATACCTCAGCGGAAGATGTTCTTGCGCTGTCTCCAGATGGGATTTTTCTTTCCAATGGTCCCGGTGACCCTGAGCCGTGTGTTTATGCGATTGCGGCTATCAAAATTCTTCTTGAAACAGGCATCCCTATTTTTGGGATCTGCTTAGGGCATCAATTGCTCTCGCTTGCTTGTGGTGCGCAAACTGAAAAAATGAAATTTGGGCACCACGGAGCAAACCATCCGGTTACCGATCTTGAAACCAAGGTTGTTATGATCACAAGTCAAAATCATGGTTTTGCCGTTGCAGAAGCCAGCATGCCGGCACATTTGAGCGTGACCCACCGCTCTTTATTCGATGGGTCAGTGCAGGGCATTTGCCATGCTGAAAAACCAGCCTTTGGGTTTCAGGGTCACCCGGAGGCCAGTCCCGGTCCCCATGATGTGCAGCCCTTGTTCGATCAATTTATTCAAATGATGGAGGCAAGGGTTTAAGGCCCTTGTCACCATAGAAATACCACGATACTCCTGAAGGTTTTAAAACGCGATGCCAAAGCGAACCGACTTAAAAAGCATATTAATACTGGGTGCAGGCCCGATAGTAATTGGTCAAGCCTGTGAGTTTGATTATTCCGGTGCTCAGGCCTGTAAAGCCCTCAGGGAAGAAGGTTATAGAGTTGTTTTAGTGAACTCTAATCCAGCTACCATTATGACAGACCCAGCCATGGCGGATGCCACCTATATCGAGCCGGTGGAATGGGAAACCGTAGCGCGGATCATTGAAGAAGAGCGCCCCGATGCGGTGTTGCCCACTATGGGCGGGCAAACTGCGCTGAACTGCGCTCTCGACCTGGCCAGAGAGGGGGTGCTAGATAAATTTGGCGTCGAACTCATTGGTGCGAGTCGCGATGCGATCGATAAAGCAGAAGATCGACAGCGTTTTGACAAGGCAATGAAAAATATTGGCTTGGCAACACCGCGTTCTGCGATTGCACACAGTATTGAGGAAGCTTACCAAGTGCTTGATATGGTGGGTTTCCCGGCCATTATCCGGCCGTCATTTACGATGGGTGGCTCTGGTGGTGGAATTGCTTATAACCGAGATGAATTTGAAGAAATTTGTACCCGTGGTCTTGATTTGTCGCCGACCAATGAGCTTTTGATCGACGAGTCATTGATCGGCTGGAAAGAGTACGAAATGGAGGTGGTGCGAGACAAAAATGACAATTGCATTATTGTTTGTGCCATTGAAAATTTTGACCCATTAGGGGTGCATACCGGTGACTCTATTACCGTTGCGCCGGCTCAAACGCTGACAGATAAAGAATATCAAATTATGCGTAACGCCTCCTTGGCGGTATTGCGTGAAATTGGCGTTGAAACTGGGGGGTCAAATGTGCAGTTTGGCCTTGACCCAGAAACTGGGCGACTGGTTATTATTGAGATGAACCCGCGGGTTTCTCGCTCGTCGGCATTGGCCTCAAAGGCAACCGGTTTCCCTATTGCAAAAGTAGCAGCCAAACTGGCCGTTGGTTTTACCCTTGATGAATTGCGCAACGACATTACGGGGGGGCAATCTCCGGCTTCCTTTGAGCCCTCTATCGATTATGTCGTCACCAAGGTGCCGCGCTTTAATTTCGAAAAGTTTCCGCAGGCCGATGCCGTTTTGACCACGCAAATGAAGTCTGTGGGCGAAGTTATGGCTATTGGCCGAAATTTTCAAGAATCAATGCAGAAAGCCCTGCGTGGTCTTGAGGTTGGCGCGAGTGGGCTTGGCCCCCTGCTGGAGGAAGATGAAGCTGACGTGCCGAGCAGGCTTAAACGCGAACTTGGCGTGCCTAGCGCAGACCGAATTTGGTACATCGGCGATGCATTTCGCCACGGTTTTTCTATAGAAGAAGTGTTTGAGCTGACTAAAGTTGACCCTTGGTTTCTGGCGCAGCTTGAGGACATAATTCTTGATGAGAAGGCGCTTTCTGGTTCAGGCTTGGCTGATCTCGATACCGAGAACCTGCGGAGGCTGAAAAGGAAAGGTTTTTCTGATCGACGACTTTCTGAGGTGCTGGGTGCTAAAGAGAGCGACGTTCGAGAAAAACGTTATGAGCTAGACGTGCGTCCGGTCTATAAGCGTGTAGATACTTGTGCGGCAGAATTTGCGACGAGCACCGCCTATATGTATTCCAGCTATGACGAAGAGTGTGAATCAGCCCCTTCTGAGCGCCGAAAGATCATGATCCTAGGTGGCGGTCCTAACCGAATAGGGCAAGGCATAGAGTTTGACTATTGCTGCGTACATGCCGCGCTTGCTATGCGTGAAGACGGTTACGAAACGATCATGGTGAATTGTAATCCTGAAACGGTTTCGACGGATTATGACACCTCCGACCGGCTGTATTTTGAGCCAGTAACCCTTGAAGATGTGCTCGAAATTGCACATCTAGAAAAACCAGAAGGGGTGATCGTCCAGTTCGGCGGTCAAACGCCACTTAAGCTTGCCAGAGCGCTGGAAGCAGCGGGTGTACCGATTATTGGTACCTCGCCCGATGCGATAGACCGAGCAGAAGACAGAGAGCGTTTTCAGCAAATGGTTGAAAAGCTGAATCTTCGTCAGCCTGAAAATCGTACCGCAAAAACAGCGGAAGAGGGTTTAAGGCTTGCGGAAGAAATCGGCTTTCCTATGGTTGTGCGCCCCTCTTATGTATTGGGCGGACGGGCTATGGAAATTGTTCATGACCAAGATGATCTAAGGCGCTATCTCAGCGAGGCTGTACAAGTGTCCAATGAAAGCCCAGTCCTGTTGGATCGCTTTCTTGATGACGCCGTTGAAGTAGATGTGGATGCGGTGTCTGATGGTGAGGAAGTGGTTATTGGTGGTATCATGCAGCATATAGAACAGGCAGGTGTGCACTCGGGTGATTCCGCCTGCTCGTTTCCTCCCTACAGCCTGAGTCAAGATGTGCAAGATATTATGCGAGAGCAGAGTCGAGCCATGGCGATTGAATTGGGTGTCAAAGGCCTGATGAACGTGCAATTTGCGGTCAAGGATGGAGAGGTTTATGTTATTGAGGTGAACCCACGTGGTTCACGTACAGTCCCTTTCGTATCTAAATGTATTGGCGCTTCCTTGGCGCAGGTGGCAGCGCGTTGCATGGCAGGGACTAGTCTAGCTGAGCAGGGTTTTATTAAAGAAATAATTCCCATAAAGTATAATGTGAAAGAAGCTGTATTTCCGTTTGACAAATTTCTGGGTGTAGATCCAATTCTTGGGCCAGAGATGCGCTCCACTGGCGAAGTAATGGGTGTTGGCGATACATTTGCCGAAGCTTTTTTAAAGGCGGCAATTGCTACAGGTGAAGTTTTTCCCACCGAAGGTTGTGCCTTTCTCAGCGTTCGGGATGCAGACAAACTTGGCGTTGTAAGGGTTGCGCGTGAATTAATAGGCCTTGGCTTTGAGCTGACTGCAACGCGTGGCACCGCAAAAGTAATTGAAGAAGCGGGGCTTGCTGTCGAGGCGGTGAACAAAGTCATGGAGGGGCGCCCTCATATTGGCGACATGTTGAAAAACGACGAAATTTCTTTCATCGTTAACACGACAGAAGGGACCCAAGCGATTGCGGATTCTTTTACCATCCGAAGAGCAGCTTTGCAGCATAAAGTTTGTTATACCACGACGATCAGTGGTGCGGAGGCTATTTGCATGTCTTTGCAATCTTCTGGTGCTACGCGCGTACGTCGTTTACAGGATCTACATGGAGAATTGCAAAAGTGATAAGAGTCCCTATGACAGCAAGGGGTGCGGCGGCCTTGCAAGACGAGCTAAAGACCCTTAAAGGTGAAGTGCGGCCGCGTATTATTGCCGCAATTGCTGAGGCGCGAGAACACGGTGATTTAAAAGAAAATGCGGAATACCATGCGGCGCGAGAGCAGCAAAGCTTTGCAGAGGGCCGCATTCGTGAAATCGAAAGCAAGTTAGCCGATTCGCAGGTTATTGATATAACCGGCATTGAAAACAAGGGCAAAGTTATTTTTGGCACCACCATCAAAATCATCAATATTGATACCGAAGAAGAGAAAGTTTATCAAATTGTTGGTGATGATGAGGCAGATGTTAAAAAAGGAAAGCTATCTGTCAATTCTCCGATTGCTAGAGGCTTGATCGGGAAAGAGGTGGGCGATGAGGTGGCGGTTGATACCCCGGCAGGAACAGTTGTTTACGACATCGATGAAGTATTACACCTATAACCAACGGCTAAATAAGGCTTTAATGCAGCGTGGCGCGCTATAGCGCGCCTTGATTGCGAAGGATGTTGGAAAGCTTGGGGTTGGGCTTGTCTGCTGGCCGAAAAACAAGTGCTGTTTTCCCAATCGTTTGAATAAGGATTGATGAAGTCTGCGTGCAAATCGCTTCTATGATCGCCTTTTTCTCGTCGCGATCCTCAACGCTGATTTTTATTTTAATGAGTTCGTGGTCTGTCAGCGCCCTTTCTAGTTCCTTTAGGACCCCTTCGCTCAGACCGTTTTCTGCCACCATTACGACGGGCTTGAGCCCATGACCGATGGCTTTATATTGTTTTTTCTGGCTATTAAGTATGCGCATGCAGAGTATCCGGCTAATCTAAAAGTGAGCGTATTCTACCCTATAGCAGCTCACTAGCACAGCCGTCTATTTTCGTGCTTAACCCCCTTTCTTTTTGGAATTGATCATGTCGCGCAGTCCAAGCAGCAACCGATGGTTGCAAGAGCATTTTGATGATAGCTATGTGAAACTGGCCAAAGAAAAAGGTTATCGCTCTCGCGCCTGTTTTAAGCTACTTGAGATTCAGAAAAAAGACCGAATCTTCAAGAGAGGGATGTCTGTCGTTGATCTTGGGGCTGCGCCTGGCAGTTGGTCTCAGGTTGCTGCGCAAAACCTTGGCTCCGAAGGGACGTTGGTAGCATCGGATATCTTGGAGATGTCTCCTTTGCCTGGGGTCGCTTTTGTAGAAGGTGACTTTACTGAAGACGATGTATTTAATGCGTTGTTATCTGCCATACCCGGTGGCGATGTGGACATGGTTATTTCAGATATGGCTCCAAACATGAGCGGTAACCGCTCTCTGGACCAGTCTCGCTCTATGTATCTTGCTGAATTGGCTTTGGATTTTGCACTAACGGTGTTAAAACCCGGCGGCGGGTTTTTGGTCAAAGTGTTTCAAGGCGAAGGCTTTGATAACTATAGAGCCAGTATGAAAGCAGGCTTTGATAAATTACAGACTCGAAAGCCAGAAGCTTCACGACCTCGCTCTCGAGAGGTTTACCTTTTGGGAACAGGGTTTAAGCGACGCTAACAAGTATAAAAAATGGCGTTTTACTTCTAGCCGCTATACTTTATAGTGGTAAGATTAAGAATAAGTGCGGGCTTTAACGAAGCCTCGATATATGGAGAGTGTGGTCTTGAACGATATGGCAAAAAACCTCATCCTTTGGCTGATTATCGCCATTGTGTTGTTTTCAGTTTTCAATAATTTTAATGTACAGCCTGCTGCTCTACGACTAGATTATTCCCAGTTTGTAGAAGAGGTGGATCGTGGCAATGTGCGCCGTGCGGTTATTGGCGACCACCTGATTGTCGGGGAGCGCACCAATGGTGAAAAATTTGAAGTCGTCATTCCCGCGGTACCTGACCTTGGCTTGATGGGTGATCTTCTTGAGCATAACGTCGTCGTGGAAGGACGAGAGCCTGAGCGCCAAAGTTTATGGATGCAGCTTTTTGTTGCAGCATTCCCAATCCTTCTTATCTTGGCTATTTTTATTTTCTTTATGCGCCAGATGCAGGGCGGCATGGGCGGCGGCCGCGGTGGCCCTATGGGCTTTGGTAAGAGCAAGGCGCGTCTACTTAGCGAAGACCAGATTAGCACAACGTTTGCTGATGTGGCGGGCGTTGATGAAGCGAAAGAAGAAGTGGGCGAGCTGGTTGAGTTTTTAAGGGATCCGGGCAAGTTTCAGAAACTTGGTGGTAAAATTCCTCGCGGGGTTTTAATGGTGGGCTCTCCGGGCACGGGTAAAACCCTACTGGCAAAAGCCATTGCCGGTGAAGCGAAAGTGCCCTTTTTCTCTATATCGGGCTCTGATTTTGTCGAAATGTTTGTCGGTGTGGGCGCATCCCGCGTGAGAGACATGTTCGAGCAAGCGAAACAGCAGTCGCCCTGCATTATATTTATCGATGAGATTGATGCGGTTGGTCGATCACGTGGTGCCGGTCTTGGTGGCGGTAATGACGAGCGCGAGCAAACTTTAAATCAGCTATTAGTAGAAATGGACGGCTTTGAGGAGAATGACGGCGTCATCGTTATTGCCGCGACAAACCGTCCAGATGTGCTTGATGCTGCGTTGTTGCGTCCAGGCCGGTTTGATCGTCAAGTAACCGTTTCTCTTCCCGATGTGCGCGGGCGCGAGCAAATTTTAAAAGTACATATGCGCAATGTGGCCGTTGCGGATGATGTGCAGCCCTCTATTATTGCGCGAGGTACACCTGGGTTTTCGGGGGCGGACCTTGCTAACCTCGTAAACGAAGCGGCCTTACTTAGTGCGCGAGCTAATAAATCCACGGTTAGTATGGAATGGTTCGATAAGGCAAAAGACAAAATCATGATGGGTGCTGAGCGCAAGAACATGGTGATGTCTGATACCGAAAAAAGCAATACTGCTTACCATGAGGCCGGTCACGCTATTGTTGGTCGTTTGGTTCCAGAGCACGATCCGGTCTATAAAGTCAGTATTATTCCTCGCGGTCGGGCGCTGGGCGTCACCTTGTTTTTACCCACTCAAGATCGTTACAGTTTAAGTAAACGGCAAATTGAATCTCAAATTTGTAGTCTTTACGGCGGTCGAATTGCGGAAGAAATGACCCTGGGTATTGATGGCGTTACGACAGGGGCATCGAATGATATACAGCGCGCCACTGAATTGGCGCGCAACATGATCACTCAGTGGGGCTTGTCCGAAAAGCTAGGGCCTCTTGCCTACGGCGAGGAAGAAGGAGAGGTCTTCCTGGGGAGAAGTGTAACGCAAACTAAAAGCATCTCTGAGGAAACATCTCAAGCCATTGATCAAGAGGTTAGGGTGATCACTGATAAATGCTACGAGCGGGCGCAGGTTATTCTTGAGGAAAATCGCGATAAGTTAGAAGTGATGGCAAAAGCGTTAATTCAATATGAAACCATTGATATAGCGCAAATTGATGAAATTATGGATGGAAAAACACCTAGTCCGCCAAAGGACTGGGTAAATGGTGATTCTGGCAGCGCAAGTAGCGGCGGTGACGGGCAAGGCCCTGAGGCTCGAGACGTAGAGACCAATGAAGCGCCTTTAGTCGATCAAGCTGGCAGTGGTGTGATCCCTACTGACGGCAAGCCGAGCGGCGTGTAACCCTTCAATTGAATACGGGACGCTTTGTCTGAACTAATACTCACTTGCGGGTCGAGAATGCTCGACCTTGCTCGCCCCTGCGTTATGGGCATTCTTAATGTCACCCCTGACTCGTTCTCTGATGCTGGGCAGCATGGGGATGTAACTTCAGCCTTGTCTGCCGCTGAGAGAATGGTTCAAGAGGGTGCTGCTATTATTGATGTGGGTGGTGAGTCCACGCGCCCTGGTGCCATACCGGTAAGCCTTGATCAAGAGCTTGACCGAGTCATTCCTGTTGTAGAGTCCATTTCCCAGAATATCGATATAGTCATCTCCGTGGATACCAGTCGTCCAGAGGTTATGCGTGAAGCGCATGCTGCTGGCGCGGGTTTGATCAATGATGTGCGAGCTCTCGCTCTGGAGGGCGCTGTTCAGGCCGCAGTGAAAACCCAGCTGCCGGTGTGTTTAATGCACATGAAGGGCAAGCCGAAGACCATGCAGAAAGCGCCGATGTATGGGGATGTCGTGGATGAAGTGACCCGCTTTTTGCTTGACCGTGCGCTTTTCTGTATTCAAGCGGGCATTAATGAGAATCAGCTGCTTATTGACCCAGGCATTGGCTTTGGAAAAAGTCTTGACGACAATCTGCTTTTATTGAAAAACCTTGAAAAGATGGCCGGCCATGGGTTTCCCGTTTTGTTAGGCGCCTCTCGGAAGTCAGTGATTGGTACAGTGTTGAATCAAAGTGTCGATAAACGCCTTTACGGTAGCCTTAGCATTGCGGGTATAGCGGTATGGGCGGGCGTAAAAATAATCCGAGCACATGATGTTGGTGCCACGGTGGATACCGTTAACATGGCCTATGCTATTTCAAGTGCCCAGCAAGGCGACTAACAATATAGAGGTAATGATTTTAATGCCAAGAAAATATTTCGGAACGGATGGTATTCGAGGTTTGGTGGGTGAAGAGCCGATTACGCCTAATTTTGTTATGCAGCTTGGTTGGGCTGCGGGCAAGGTTTTTGAAAAACAGTCGCCTGGCGATGCAAAGATTTTGATTGGCAAGGATACGCGAATATCTGGTTATATGTTTGAGTCGGCACTTGAAGCAGGCTTGTCTGCAGCAGGCGTTGATGTGCGTTTGTTGGGGCCAATGCCTACGCCGGCCATAGCCTACCTGACTAGAACGTTTCACGCACAAGCCGGCATTGTAATCAGCGCTTCCCACAATGCTTATCACGACAATGGTATTAAGTTCTTTGCCGGTGCTGGTACAAAATTGCCGGATGAGGTAGAGCTTGAGATAGAGTCCTATCTTGATATGCCCATGACGACGATGGCGTCGAATGACCTTGGAAAAGTAAAAAGAATAGAGGGCGCACGCGGCCGGTATATTGAATTCTGCAAAAGTACCGTGCCTTATGATCTAAGATTAAAAGGTCTGAAAGTTGTATTGGATTGCGCAAATGGTGCTACTTATCATATAGCGCCAGATGTTTTCGATGAGCTGGGAGCGGAAGTCATCCCATTAGCCGTGAAACCGGATGGGTTCAATATTAACGCTGAGTGCGGCTCGACGAGCCCGAAATCTCTACAAGAAGCAGTGCTGGAAAA
The DNA here is from genome assembly GCA_019090565.1 of Gammaproteobacteria bacterium. Taxonomy (GTDB): domain Bacteria; phylum Pseudomonadota; class Gammaproteobacteria; order Pseudomonadales; family UBA3067; genus UBA3067. The sequence continues at coordinate 2,058 of JAHRVS010000104.1, read as the reverse complement.
TAAAGCAGACTTAGGGATTGCTTTTGACGGGGATGGGGACCGAGTAGTGATGGTTGACCATGCTGGAAAATTAGTTGATGGCGATGAGCTTCTGTATGTAATTGCTCGGGATAATCTTGAAGCAAAGAGGATGCGGGGGGGGGTGGTTGGGACCTTGATGAGCAACCTGGGCCTAGAGGTGGCGCTTACCGAGCTAGGGGCAGGGTTTGTGCGGGCCAATGTCGGTGACCGTCACGTGATGGAGTTGCTTAGAAAAGAAGGCTGGAGCTTGGGGGGGGAATCTTCTGGGCATATAATTTGTCTCGATAAGACTACAACTGGAGATGGAATCATCGCAGCGCTCCAAGTTGTCGCGGCAATGCAAAATAGGGGTGTTAGTTTAAGAGAGATGCTGCAGGGTATGGAAAAGTACCCTCAGAAGTTGGTAAATGTGCGCATGCAGGGCCGCTGCGACCCGCTGTCAAATGCGCAGGTGTGCTCGGCAGTTGCCGACGCGGAGAGCGAATTAGGTCAGCGTGGGCGAGTGCTGTTGAGGATGTCGGGCACTGAGCCGGTGGTAAGAGTGATGGTTGAAGGGGTTGATGGCGCGCAAGTAAGTAAATTGGCAGATGGCGTTGCAGAAGTTGTTCGTGCAGCCCTTGGGTAGTAAGCGGAGGACCTTATTGTGAGCCGCTACATCGACTTGGTTTGCTGGCAAGGCTTTTTTAAGCTAGAATCGCGCGCTTGATCATGCATGAAGGCGAATTGATGCGTTCCAAGTTAGTAATTGGGAATTGGAAAATGAACGGTGATCAGGCTACTATTAACGGCCTTATTGCTGATCTGTCGAAAACAGAAGTTAGCAGGCTTTCTGAGTTGGTGGTGTGCCCGCCATTTCTGTATTTACAGCAGGTAGGTAACAGCCTGAGTCAAAGCGCAGTCAAGCTTGGCGCGCAGAACGTTTGCCAATTTTCTAATGGTGCCTACACCGGCGAAGTTTCCGCCAGCATGCTGAAAGATTTAGGTTGTGAATACGTACTGGTGGGGCACTCAGAGCGTCGCCATGTTTTTGGTGAAAGTAGCCAGCAAGTTTTTGATAAGGCCAGTCAGCTCATCGAAGCGGGCTTGGTGCCTGTGGTCTGTGTTGGCGAGACCTTGAGCGAGCGAGAGTCGGGAATTACGGAAAAGAGCGTTGCTGAGCAGTTATCGTTTTTTTTGACAGAGCAAGGTGTTGCCGTCTTAGAGAAGTGCGTGCTTGCTTATGAGCCTGTTTGGGCAATAGGCACAGGTTTAAGTGCGACCCCTGGGCAAGCTCAGGACGTACACCGGTTTATGCGAGAACATATCGGATCTCGTGTTGCGGGGGTGTCAGCTAGGCTGCAAATACTATACGGTGGTAGCGTAAAGGCTGGGAATGCTGCCGAGCTATTTGCCATGCCGGATATTGACGGTGGGCTTATTGGTGGAGCATCCCTTGTCGCGAAGGAGTTTCTGGCAATTGCAGAGGCGGCTGGATCGTATAAAGCCACTTAATATTTTTGAAAGTTAGGACGTTATGGAAACAATAATTTTAGTTGTGCACGTTGTGGTCGCACTATCGATGGTTGTGATCATTTTGCTGCAGCAAGGCAAGGGCGCAGATGCGGGCGCTTCGTTCGGTGGTGGAGGCGGTGGTGCTTCGGGTTCCATGTTCGGAAGCCTTGGTGTAATGCCGTTTTTAACCAAATTGACTGCGGTTTTAGCGGTAACCTTTTTTGTGACGAGCTTGACGCTTGCCGTATTAGCGAGCAAAGGTTCGAAGGAAGTGTTTACGATTGGCGCGCCAGACGGCGTTCTTGAGACGGAAGATCTTCCTCAGGTTAAAGTGAACCCAATTATAGAAAGTGACCTCCCTATAGTTGAAGGCGCAGCAGTGGACATTAGTCTCCCTGATGATGTTCCCAGTGATGCCCCGGGGGATGCGCCTGAGATAGAGGTATTGGCGCCTGGAAGGGATGCTGAGTAAATGATATTAGCCGGAGTGGTGGAATTGGTAGACACGCTATCTTGAGGGGGTAGTGACCTTTGGTCGTGCCGGTT
>JAHRVS010000103.1 GCA_019090565.1 Gammaproteobacteria bacterium | reverse complement strand
TGGTCTCAAACGGCAGGTATGGATGCGCAGCAGACAGACCTGGGGCTTAACTATTATCCGCATCCGGATATTGCTTTCAAAGTGGACTATCAGCTACAGAATGAGGATGCCGGCGATAGCGATGGCCTGAACCTTGGTATGGGCTATCAGTTTTAGAAATTAAGGCGTGCGCTCATTGAGTCTGATTTACGCAGCCTCAGTGAGCGCAGCATTTTCATTGCTCAGTGGATTGTTTAATGTTGATGACACATTCACCAGAGCTGAATTCTCTGCGGTATTCTGCCGGCAGAAGTTGCCCCTCCTGCTTTAATCATTTCCTAAAGCGGCTGATATTCTCATGTCCCACCTGCACTGAAATTTTTTCAATACCACGGTTTGTTGTTTCCTGAAGGGTTTCTGACTGCTCGATGCGAATCAGTTGAATGTACTTAAAGGGAGTGATGCAGGCGACCTTTTCCACATTGCAATGGCGACTTTTAAATCGCCGACAATTACTGAATCCACCTCACTTTTTGTACTCCATCATAACGGCATTAGGAATGATAATGCTTCTCATTTGCATTCTTGTTCGCATGTGCTATGGTGCCTCCTCTGTTTCTGACTGTGCTGCTGAAAAGGAAAGTAGTCAGGTTGTTTAAGCTCACCTTCCTCGTCTAGGTATGACGATCATGAAAAGGAACATAATAATGGAATTCAAGAGAACCCTAATCTCAGTTGCTGTGGCTTCTGCTCTGTCAGGTTGTGGTGGGGGTGGGGATGGTAGCAATGACAGTCATCCACGTCAGTTAGAGCGCAATAGCCTTGTGTGCTTAGATGCAAATAAAAACGCCAGATGTGATGCGGATGAGGCCTCAGAGCAAGTAGCCACATGGAGTGATGTGGCGGTGTCCACCGCCCTTACTAGTACCACCCACTCTCTCGCTTATGAAGGTGAGGACGGTCTTATCTTTACTGCGCCCGCCGGTTTTAGTGAGATCTCCCTCTCTACAACAATGCTAGCGAATGAGTTGATATATAACCAAGTTATTGCTTCAAAAACGATTAACGCAGCTGAAAATTATTTGAATGATAAGTGGGGTGGCGCACTGAGTACTGCGCATCAAAAAGATCTTGCAGAGGCGATAAAAATAGCCATCACCGCCAATCCCAATGCGGAACGGTATAGCGTGATTGCCGCAGTCATCAGCAAGGCGGTTGAGCTGGGCGCTGACAATGTTGAGCAAATAAAAAGTATTAATATTAATTCTGTGGATATTGGTATAGCAGGAATACCATCACTGGAAAAACTAGCAGTTACTCAAGCGCTTTCTAAGAACGTCGATGAGAAAATATTACAGCAAGAAACGGATGGATGGACTAATGCGAGCGACTCATCCATCAGTGTTATAGCAGCGAAAAACGGCAAAGTTATTGGTGGTAGTCATTATCACAATGCACTCACAGTGATCGATGTGGCGACCGGCGCAGTCAGCTATACACCAGTATCCACTGTTACGGACTCAGGGCACGGCATTGACTCATCAACAGGTGCTAGTGAGAACTACCTGCGAGACGTCTCGGTGAATACAGATGCAAGTTATGTTTACGTTAATATCCCCCCTAAAAACCTTTCTTCAGATAATTTTGACGAAGAAACTTACGGCCTATACAAGGCTAAGCTCGAAGCGGATGGCTCGGTGGCGACGGTTTTGGACTCAAGTGGTTTGATCTATAGCATGGACGAGACAGTTTCAAAAAGGCTAGCGGTAAAATTAAGGATGTTTTCAGTATCCCCCGATGACAGCAAGGTTGCTACCTATGATGCCGATGAGTTTTTAACGGTTTACGATGCCAATCTTGAAAACCCCGGCAGTCCCCTATTACTTGAGGGGCTTAGTACCTTTGCCGTGTCATCTAGCACTGTATTTATTGCTCTAAAAAATGTAGAAGATGAAACCAAGGGAGATATCACTAAGTTGGCCGTTGATAGTTTGACAGGCGATGAAAAAATAACACTTGATTTTGTTCCCCAGGAATTACGCTTAAACAATGATGGCAGCAAGCTGATCGCCTTTAATCATGGGCATGATAACAATGGCTTAATGAGTATCGCATTGATCGATGTTGCAACGAATTCCGTTATTGATACAGGTTTGGTGAAAGTGACATCCGATACCGCTGCAGTCTCTGATGACTTTAGCAAGATGGCAATTGTCGGACATGAGGAAGACCGGCTATTGATAGTCAATCTCACGGTACCGAGCTTTAGTGTTCAAAGCGTACAAAACCTAGACTACAACGCGAGAGACGTTGCTTTTCTAAACGATACACAAGTTGCCATTACCAATGAACGGAACAGTATAGCGGTGCTTGATATTGCCAGTACAACTGACAATATCAACCTAGTAGAAAAAACACGTTTGGCTTTAGAGGGACTTAATAGAGCCTCTATCAATGGCGGTGGTTACTTTGATGCGGTTATTTCAAATTTAAATTTAAGTCCTAGTTATGAGAACGTAGCAATTACCTGGGCAGCGGATAATAGTTTAAGCACACACCTCAATATTTCCGATGGCAGTATTATTCGACCGTCGGTGGATGGCACCGACGTGACGGGGGTGTTAAGCGCCACAACCTCAGTGAGTTTTCGACAAGAAATCGTTGAGGATGGAAAAACGTTTGGCCTAACGCTAAGAAAAGTACCTGTCGCGTTACCGAACGCGACCATCGTGCAAACCGCAGAAAACTCAGCGCAATACATGGCGGCAAACCACCAAGGAGACATTATGGTGGCCCCCGTTCGCTTCGAAAATACCAATGCAGACAGGGTGTATGGCTTCGTTTCTGTGAACGTAGTCGATGGACAGCCGGTGATTGCTTCAGGTACGGCAGACACGCCAAAAACCTACCGTGATACTGAATCCCTAGTGGGCGTGGGTGTAGTGGATAATTTCGTAGGTGACGCAAACCATGCCTACGCAATTGGAGTGAGTGCAGCGGTCGGTGAAACGGGCCAAGCACGTATATTCACCGTGGCAATGGACACCAGTGGTGTGCTGGGGGAAACAGAGAGTAATTCAATTGACATAAACTCTGGTGAACCGCTTAAAGTTGGGTTTAATACCGGCCAGTCTTTGGCGGCCGTTATGATAGAAACCGGTGATGGAGCATTTATCACCGAGATTTATTCCTTTAGTAAATCTGGCGTAGCAACCCTCGACAAAACAATTGCAATGGCGGAGGCAGAATACAAATCCTTCGGCCCACCGGCCATCAATGACGATGCGAGCCGCGTTTATCAGCGCGACGAAGACAATGTGATTATGACCAGCGCGGATGGCACAACCACCGCATCAGCAGCCGTCGAAGAAATAGCACGGGTTTGGTTCTACAACGGTCGTGTTTTCATTACCACTTATGACGGAAATATTGTCAGCTTCAATGAATCACTTGATGAGTCTTCCAGGAGACTATTCAGTACCGGTACGGGTGGCCGCATTTATGGAGGAGTGGGTAGAGAGCTAGATGGAATACACTATCTTTATATTCCGCTGCAACGAGCATCGAACGAAAATAGTGATAGAGAATCTGGTTTAAACGGTATCTATCAACTTGCGATTGAGGATGACGGAAGCTTGCAAGAAGTAGCACTGTCCACAAAAGTAGAGGGCCCAGATAGGATGACCGTATCGGGTGATGGAGACACGGTCTTTTTTAACTATCGTGACCGATCTGGCAGCGATCAAGGTCAGTGGTTCGGTGTTGTGACAATACCGGAATAGCTAGCTAGTTGAGTCGTCAGGTGAAACTTGTAGAAGTTGGATCATACAGCCTACTACTTGTTTCACTGACTCCCTTTTAGTATTACTTTTATTCAGGAAAATCCACATGAAAAAACTAATATTATCGGTTCTTATTAGTGGTTTAATTTCGGTCAATGCTTACAGCTACGAAGTGGGCGATCGCTTAGATGAGGACGTTATTAAGCAACTCAATTTACCTGAAGGCAAGGTGGGTGTGATCGATTTTTTTGCCTCATGGTGCGAGTCTTGTACTAAAGAAATACCCGAAATAAAAAAGTTTATTACTCAAGATACTGAAAAGGAAGCGCATGTTGTCGGAATAGATGTCGACGAAGAATTGAACGAAGGTCTGGAATATCAAAAGCAGCTTAATATTGAGTTTCCCGTTATTAACGATACGCATCAAAAAATTGTTTCAGCATTTTCACCAATTGCTATGCCAGCATTATATTACGTAAAAGATAATAAAGTGGTCGGTAAACGCATTGGGGCAATTTATCAGATAGATCAGCAAATAAAAAAGGATCTACAAGGGTTCGGGGTTGAATCAGAATGAAATCGAATCCCCGCACAAGAAAAAAGTGGCTTGCACCAATAATAATGTGCAGCATTTTTTGTAGCGCTTGTGCCATAGAGCCAGTAAGCCCATGGCAAAAAGGAACGTTAGCAGGTGAAACCATGCGCTTTGGCGGACCAAACCCCATGATCAAAAAATTTGATGAGCATATTTACACTTCAAAAGAATCCACTAAAGGGGGTGGTGGTGTGTCCGGTGGTGGGTGTGGCTGCAACTAGCAGCAGCGTTACTGAGCCAACTAATCTAATTTCAAGTTTTATTTAGAGAACTTCAAGAGTGAACCCCAATAAAAAGCAATTAACTTTGCTAGTAGTTGGAGGTGTTGCTGCGGCAGCACTTCCATTGGCAAGTCTAGGTGAAGACTCAGTTGCCATTCAATTACAGCAATATCAAGAAAATGAAGAGCGTATCGACGTACGCGATGGAAAGCTAAGTGTCGATCATGATTTTGGCCCCAATCATACGCTGAGTGCGGAATACGATTGGGATACTATATCAGGCGCATCCCCTGCATGGGACTCGTTGACAGGCGCCTCTGCTACAGTCAGCTCAGATGCCACCACCGGAGCAACCCCCTGCGTGGATGAGGATGGCGTCTACTACGACTACTGCCGTGATACCCGAGAGATATCAGGAATAATTGGCGATGGCTCACTTGATCTCAACGATTTTGCTTATCGAAATGTACCGCTTGATGACAAGCGAAATTCATTAGCTATTTTATACGTATATCGCACGCCCACAAAACGTAACGAGCTGAGCCTAGGCGCAAGCTATTCGAAAGAAGAGGATTTCGAAAACGCGGGTATTTCGGCAGAGTACCTTATTTACACTGACCGCACGAAAAATCGCTCCGTCACGAGTGGATTGTCGTATATGAAAAATGATGCCTACGACTACCTGGAAGATAAGTGGAACAGTTTTGATTTGGTCAACGTGCAAGTGGGCATTACGCAAGTGTTCAACGCCGAAACCGTTGCAAAGTTTAATGTCTTTTATATGTTAGAAAATGGACATTTGTCGAACCCCTATTTTAATGTGGTGAGGCGTATCAATGTAGCGCTGGAAGAAGGCGACACCTATTTCAAATATTATTTATTTAGAGATTCTCGTCCCAATAAACGAGAAGGTGGAGGTATCTCTATGCAGTTTGCAAAGAGTATCGCTGACAACTCATCATTGCAGCTGGCTTACCGGTACTATCAAGATAGGTGGGATGTTCAGTCCCATACAGTTGAAACAAAAGTTTATTATCGCTTAAACGAAAAACTGCGCATCTCTCCGGGGTTGCGCTATTACACACAATCTGACGCTAGCTTTTTTAAAGCCCATGATGCTGAAAGCCAGGAAAATGTCTTTTCGGAACATGGATTTGGCACCGCAGATCATCGACTGGGAGATTATGATTCCTGGACACCTCAGCTGGGATTAGAATATATACCCTCGGAAAAAATGACGTGGAATATTGTCACGGGCTCTCAAACACAATCTAGTGGTTTGACCTTCTATTGGGTAAATTTTGGTGCGCAGTACAAATATTAGAGATCACTATTAATGAATCAGAATGTAGACAAGTCGCGTTTATTATTAAGCCTTGTAATTTTCAGTGGCCTGTTGTCCGCTTGCGGAAGCGATAAATATTCAGTGGAAGATTGCAGTGTAAGAAATGCAACTCCAGACACTATCGGGTGTGGAGCAAAAAATAATATTGGCGCATTTGCCCGCTCCCTTTCACTAGAATACGTGGAAAAAGACGGCGTTACCGGCCGGGTACTGGGTATGGAATACTGGGCCGAGGCGACCGTGTGTTTTGATCATAATCGCAATGGAGCATGTGACGAAACCGAACCCTCAGAACGTAGTTATCAGGGGGGGCAATACAGCTTTGATGCCGCAAGCATCGAAGCAAGTATTATTAGCGGTGCACCCCTATTGGCGGTAACAACCAACCGATCAGGGGGTTCCGTTGTTTTATATGCCCCAGCACCCACGCATAGTTCTGCCAAAGGCATTAATGTTACGGTGTTTACCACGGTGGTGGTAAACGAAATGGAGTTTAACCCTTACACATTGTATTCGTTTGAACAGTCTCGACACGCACTCCAAAATAGTGATTTCGTGATTGGAAATAATTCGGTCTTATTAGGACGCGATTATATCGCCGAAGGCTCAGACTCTGTTCTCGCCCAAGCCGCAGATATAGCTGACAGTTTTTTCCACGCACAGCGAATAAAGACGGGCCAACACTATAAAGCCGTTGCGGCCGCTATCGATGCAATGTATCAGGCCCAAACTTACCGCGTAACAATAAATCAAGCGCTGGTAGATCTACAAACTATTCATGAGCAAGGGGGAGATGCGACGCTGTCTAATCCTGCCCTTGAGTGGGGCTTGGGCCATGATGAAGAAGTGAGTACGAATCTCCATACACAAGGTAATTATGCGGTAGTGGGATCGCAGTACCATAATCGTCTGGTTGTGCTTGAGCTGGCTGATGACGCCTCTCTAGAACTGCTATCCTATAACGATTTTGCTGCCTCCCCCGATGTTGAGCGGGATCAGATTGATGCTTTTACGGGCGCTAGCGAGCAGTTATTGGAGAGCGTTTATGTGACTGCTGACCAACAAAGCATTTTGGTGGGGGTAGAAAAAAAGAAAAAATCAGCCTTAGATTTAGGTGTGGGGTTGTACCGTGCAGATTTTTCCGACCCTCACTCTATTCCAATGAAACGTTTTGCCGAAGACACCGGTAGTACAAACTTCCATTTTTTTCCGGGGCTAAATGACGTGGCAATATCTTCAGAAGGGGGCAGAGTTGCCCTGGCTGGGGAAGATAAAAAGGTGACAGTTCTCAACACCACTGACTTTGGCACGATACAGGAGTTCTCCTTCGCATCGAGAGTACGTTCGGTTGGCTTAAACAGTGATGGCTCTGTTGCCTTCGCTGGTTTGTTCGGTACCCGCATAGGATTAGCCATTTTGGATGTGGCAACGGGAAATGAACTCGGGTTTTCTTCCGTCAATGGCCGTGATTACCCTGAGAATATTCGAGTGTCGAATAATCACTCTAACGTGATATGGAATTTGCGCGATGACAACGTTCTATCCTTTTATAACCTCTCTGATTTATCAAGCGGGCCCTTACTGATAGGACAAATACCCGCTGAGCAGAGAATAAAAAGCTACGATATATCTCCTGATGAAAGACTAGCAATAATTGCCTCTAGCGGGGGAGAAGTGGCCTTGTATTCATTGGGGCGCCTAGGCAAAGACGGGGGATCTATCCCAGAACGCTTACTAAAAACCTTCACGATGAAAAATAACGCGCCGATTAATACGGTGGTTTTCGCTAGCGACACTCGTGCCCTCGTTTCAATAAAAAATGGATTGCACACGATAGATATTGATCTCGCGCCTCCTGCCAGCGAATGGAACGATGAGCAAAAACAGAATTGGTTTTCACTGCATCGTACTCCAGCCAATCAGTAATATTCAATTACGTCCTGCTTTTCCTAAAGCAGGCCCCTGAACAACGATTTTAACTTTAAGTTTTACTATGATGCTGATACGAACCCTGAGCACGTTATTATTCTTATGTTTCCCCCTTCTGCCCAACACGACGCTTGCGGTTGACGAGTCCAAGTTGCTGACCGCGGATCAAGCCTTTCCTGTATCCGTAAGCTTGGAGAGTCAGGACATGCTCCGCATACAGTGGGATATTGCTGAGGGCTATTATCTTTATAAGAAACGAATGAAATTTTCATTTAACCCTGAGTCCAAAGAACAGTTGAAAGGCCCCAATTTTCCACCCAGCTCTCGTCTCAATGACCCCGCTTTTGGCGATGTCGAAGTTTATCGGCAATCTCTTGTGGTGCACTACCCAATTCGTAACTATATAGATGGCACTAACAACCCGGTATTAACACTGGGATACCAAGGCTGTGCTGACATAGGGGTATGTTATCCTCCTAAAAAAAGAGCGTTTAGTTTAAGTGAATTATCGTTCGATTCAGAAAGAAATTCCGAGATACCCGCTGCTAATATTGAAACGGTAATGATTACCGGTAATCGCGTTGAACCAAGCCACCAGGCCAACGCAGATGATCAAGGATTATTATCTGAGCAAGACTCTATCGCCGCGAAATTAATGACAGGTAGTTTCTTTCTGACGCTGGTTAGCTTTTTTGGGTTTGGACTACTGCTATCGTTTACTCCCTGTGTCTTTCCAATGATTCCCATTCTATCTGGCATTATTATTGGTCAAGGTAATACTATTTCTACTCGCCGAGCATTCACGCTATCGCTAGCATATGTTTTATCTATGGCATCGGCGTATACCGTTGTGGGTGTGCTGGCAGCTCTATTTGGAACGAACCTACAAATATGGTTTCAAAACCCGTGGGTACTGGGTGCATTTGCAAGCATATTTGTCCTACTCTCGCTGTCGATGTTCGGGTTTTATGAATTGCAAATGCCAGGATCTATCCAAACTAAACTGAATTCCATTAGTAGCCGACAAGAGAGTGGCAAAATTGCAAGTGCAGCAATAATGGGCCTGCTGTCTGCACTGATTGTGGGCCCTTGTGTCACGGCTCCTTTAGTGGGTGCATTGATTTATATTGGACAAACGGGAGATGTGCTTTTAGGCGGCTCTGCGCTATTTGCGTTAGGCTTGGGAATGGGGGCCCCGCTATTGGCAATTGGTACTTCTGCAGGAACATTATTACCAAAAGCTGGGAAATGGATGCGGCCGGTTAAATGGGCATTCGGTGTATTGATGTTAGCCGTAGCGATATGGTTGCTAGATCGAGTAGTACCTGTAGCGGTGAGTCAACTACTGTGGGGGTTACTATTAATCGTTTCAGGTATCTACCTAGGCGCTTTGCGACAGCATTCTAACGAAACAACCCAATGGCAATTGTTTCGCAAAGGCGTGGGTTTTTCTGGTTTACTATATGGTTCATTGATGCTAGTGGGAGTAGCTGCTGGTACACAGAGTGCGATTCATCCACTTGAAGGCTTTTCGGACAACCGAGCCACAGGTGTTGAATCGAGTAGAAACGGGCGTTCCCATGTTCCGTTTGCAGGTATTAAAGGGATGGATGAATTAGAACAAAAACTTGCTGAAGCCAAAGAGCATGGCCAAGCAATCATGCTAGATTTTTATGCTGACTGGTGCATATCGTGTATAGAGATGGAAGAAACGACTTTCGCTGATAAAACGGTTGTCACTGCGCTTTCAAATACCATGGCCCTACAAGCTGATGTAACACGCAATGATACGGTTGATCAGGCCTTGTTAAAGCACTTTGGTATTATTGGCCCGCCTGCGATTTTGTTTTTTGATGAAAATGGTGTGGAGCTAAAGTCATTTCGAGTGGTTGGTTATTCTGACGCTGGTACTTTTTCTCGGCATTTGTCCAGTGCATTCCAGCAAGCACGGTAATTATTTTTATATGTTCCCATTATAGAACCCATATTATCTATGAAAGAAAAAATTGAAAAATACAGTTATCGCTTCAAATGCATGACTACTCCCTGCGAAGTCCAGCTCTATGCGAAACATGCAGCCGATACAAAAAGAGTATTCTCCTTAATCGAGGCGAATACTCGCAGACTGGAAAAGAAATATAATTATTTTGGTAGTGATTCCTTTCTTACAGAATTGAACACGCGAAGCAATAACATTGTTAAAATTGATGATGAAACACGCACTGTATTGTCATTAGTACGTACCCTTTCAGAGAAAACGCAAGGTTGTTTTGATATCACCGTAGGAACTCTAAAACAATGCACTCATTTGTCATCGGTGGAGGAGATAGAACGTTGTCGAGCGCGTTTAAGACCACTCATCGGTCCAGATAAATGGAGTGTATCTGGAAATTCCCTTCAGTTTTCAAATAGCTCAGTAAAGCTTGACTTGGGGGGCGTTATTAAGGAATACGCCGTTGATCAAGCTGGAGGAATTGCAAAAAAAGAAAATATGCCGGCCCTGATAAATTTTGGTGGCGATATTTACGTTAACGGGAGCAAACCCGATGGGTCTGGATTCTCCGTTGCCATCAAAAACCCAAAGGACCCTAAGCAGAGTATCGCCGTATTGAAACTGAGTGACCAAGGTTTAACAACATCGGCTCACTATGAACGTGGTACGCTTGTCGAAGGAAAAAATTATTCCCATATTATTACCCATACTGTTGAGTCAGAGCCAGTACCCTCTATTTTATCTGCAACGGTGGTGTCAAACTCTGTACTGGAAAGCGGAATATATTCAACTTCTCTGATGATTAAGCCGACACTCGATATTGATGAAACAGTGAATGTGATTTTGATTGATGATCAATTGCGCGTACACCATAATATTGGCGCTTAGCATGGAACTATAAAGCAGGTGGTGAAAAATAGTAATCTACTTGTTTTGGTACTTACCAATGCCGAACCATGAGTCTTATCGTTTATACCTGTATTACTCTATGGGGTTCTAGGGGTTTTCTCGCCATAGATTGTAATTCGCTCTGTAATTCCCGCCGTTCGCGTCCTGTGTTCTCCGAATCTAATCAGCGGTTTTTCTTTGCTCTTAACGATCGAGAACGGCAGGAATTCAACCGGATTAAGCATCGCGTTGTTGCTATCGCCTTTCAGGGTTATTTCAAATCTAAACCCACCCTGCTAAATCCTAGCTTCACATTCGTGCAGGCCGACCTACCAGTTGTCTCTGACTATATTCTAAAGATCTAGAATAGTGGGCGCTTACTGTAAATCACCTTCAGACGAAATGGCCCGACTTTCAAACGTAACCTGAGGTATTCGGGATTAAGCTTATGCTTTTGAGCTATGGTCAAATCTGGTGTAGGAATTATTTAAGCAGCATCCTGCTCAACTCTAATCCTATCTTTAAATTGAGCGCCACTGACTAGGTACGTTAGTAGTTGGTAGCCCCGTAATATTTGTCGTCGTTTCTGCGCGGTCCGCATTAACCACGCTAGCCATAGCTAGCGTGGTAATACGAAGGCCTATTAAGCGACAATTAATGTGTCCTGTTCCACGGTAGATTGTTTTGGTCAACGAAACCGGACACATTAATGGGCTAAATTTTTATACTAAATCGGTGATAAATCATTGTTCGATGAATGAAGTCGGTCGAAGTTGTAATACTTAATATAAGCGCAGACATCAATCGTCATATGTTCGCAGGTCGTCTGGTGCGCCGTGAGTATCCGGTGGTGCTTTAAGCTTCCGAAAAAATGCTTTACCACAGTATTATACCCAAAGCACTTCGTGGAGTAGGCTCTCCCAGCAAGCCCCGACATCACTCATAGACGCTCGTATACCATGGTTGACCAACAGCTTACTGTAAGGCTCGCGGGTGTATTGTGAGCCTCTGTCACTGTGAAAGACCAGTTCTTTGGATGGCTGTCGAAGGTTGTATGTCATGATCATAGCTAGACTGATTGCGTCGGTTGTCATGGGTTTATCCGTCGCCCAGTCGATGATGCGGCGCAGAATTAAATTCTGTCCCGAGTAAGCGGGAGTTCAGGGTCTCTCATAGGGAGTTTGACAATTACAGCTGTCTGAATCTCAAAGTTTCTGATTTCTGAGTGCGACTTTTGCATGCATTGCTATAATGTGGATAAATATCGATCAGGGTGGGTGTTATGTACTGGGAAGCTCTTTCGCTTGAAGATATGAATAAGCACATTCACTTGGCGTTGTCTCACAATGTACGTTACAGCGATGACACGGTTATGGGTTACCCGGCGTCCTTTCTGGACAGAGTGGTTTTTCCGAAAGCTGAAATCGATCAGTCTTCCTCATTCTGGAAAGCCCTGTGGGAGAATCCCAACCACATTGGGTGCCATACCTTTGGCTTGTCTGAGTCAGTGTTTGAAGGGACGCATAAAATAGAACGCGATTTATTGCGGATTTGCGCCGAAGAACTCCTTCAGGCAAAGCCTCAGCAATGGGATGGCTACGTGGCATCAGGAGGAACCGAAGCAAATATACAAGCCCTATGGGTGTTGCGAAACTACTGGGAAAATATTCACGCCAATATCCATGCGAGTGCTAGGTCGAAACGCCGGTACGCACAAGAACTGCATAATGCAATGACGATCATTAGCTCTGAAGATCGCCATTATTCCATTGATAAGGTGGCAGGTATCATGAACATACATCATGAGCTGATCCCAGTGGAAGAGACTACCCGTAGAATGAACCTAGAAATCCTTTCAAATACCATTGATGCTGAAACTAGTGAAGGGGTTAAGTTCTTTGCTATTGTTCTTAATATGGGGTCTACGATGTATGGGTCGGTGGATGACGTCGACGCAGTTGTCGCGTTATTCGAAACCAAATCAGTAGAATTTATGATTCACGTTGACGCTGCATTTGGAGGCTTTATCTACCCCTTGGTGAGCCCTGATAACAAACTGAATTTCCAAAATCCAAATATAATCTCATTTACATTGGATGCCCATAAAATGTTACAGGCACCCTACGGAACGGGAATATATGTGGTAAAAAAAGGTTTTATTGAGTCAGTCCTCACCAAAGGTGCCAGTTATGTACAAGGGCAAGATTGTACGTTGAGCGGTAGTCGATCTGGCGCGAATGCAATAGCCGTATGGATGATACTAAGAGCCTATGGTTCGAAAGGGGGAAGTGCGTTTTGCAAGGACATTTGGGAGCGTACGAACACTCTTTGTCAGGGGCTTTTAGATATAGATGTGAGCTTCTTTCGAGAGGAGTATATGAATATCGTAACGATAGCATCGTCTTGCATCTCACGCTCTCTTGCCGAGAAATACCACTTGGTGCCTAACTGCCATGATAATCCAAAATGGTGGAAAATTGTTGTGATGGATCACGTCGACAAAACAGTGATATCAAGTTTTTTGTTTGATATGGCACATGAAGATAAAGACCCCGGTATTGTTTATCTGCCAAACGCGGGTAAAAAACCCTTAGAAAACTGAACGCCTGAACTAGTTGGTTTGACTAATTTGCTTTAAATAAAATAGATTATCAATGCGCTCGAGCAATGAGCTTTCAGGCACGGGTTTGTGCAGCAGGGTGCCTGATAGCTTATTATGCAACGCTGATTGATAGGGTGGTGTTTCTTGGGTATGGCCGGTGATAAGTTGAATGATAATGTGCGGGTATTTTTTATCGATTTCTGACGCAAGTGCCCAGCCATCCATTTCTGGCATGATAATGCCTGAAATAATAAGAGCAATATTTTTCTCACTGAGAATTTTCAGCGCCTCAATGCCATTTGAAGCACTGTATACGGTATAACCTCTATTTAATAGCTGAGTAAGAATGGTTTCCTTTGAGGCATCGTCATCTTCGACGACGAGAATGACCTCATCCTCAGAGAAGGGTGTTGTGCCTTGGAGACCCGACGGAATGCCTTGCTCGGGTTTTCGTGTTGTGTCTTTATAGGCATCGACTGCATGATCGATTTCATGGCTGTACTGGCTTAGCTTGTCTGAAAAACTGTCATCGCTAGGGTCAATCTTATTTTTGAGTTTTTCCGAAGAGGGAGAAGCGTCACTCTCTTTTTGAAAATTTCTTGGCAGGTAAATTAAGAATTCGGCACCCTTGTTTAATTCAGAAATGACGGTGATCCCACCATTCGCGCCACGTACAAAATTATGCGTTTGGCTTAACCCAAGCCCGGTTCCTTCCTGCTTGGTTGAAAAGAAAGGGTCAAATACTTTACTTAAAATACTTTCATCGATGCCAGTCCCTGAATCTTTAATGCTGAGTAATACATAATCTCCCTGTGTAACATTAATGGAGAATGCCTGGTCTTCATCCAGGGTGGTGTTACGGGTAGAAATTTGCAGGCTTCCTCCATCTGGCATTGCGTGTCGAGCATTGAGGCAAATGTTTAATATGGCATCCTCAAGGTCTCCCTGGTTAATCAATACCGGCCATAAATCTCTATTTCTACTGATATCTAGCGTTATCAGGGGGGAAAGCATGCTAGAGAGCATGTCATTTTCTTGTTCCAGAATTTCGTCGATGAATAACGATTCGGACTCATTGGTATTTTCACCAGAAAAAAAAAGCAGTTTTCGACTTAAACGCGCGCCTCGGTCACTGGCATTGCGAATATGCGCAATGTAACTGAAGGCGTGCGGACCATCAATCGCCAAGCCCTCGAGGAGCGTCGTGTAGCCAGAAATAACGCCAAGAATATTATTAAAATCGTGACAAATTCCACTGGTCATTTTCCCTAAAGCATCCATTTTTTCGATCCGCTGGAGCTGAAGAGCGTGTGACTTTTCTTTTGTAATATCTTTGACTGATAAGATATATAGATTATTGCTGTCGGGGAAAAAAGAAACGTTGATGCTGATAGACTGGCTGATATTTGATTTTGAATAGGAAAGGGCTTCAATGGGCGCGTTGCCTCGGGATAAGCGTTCGAGATTCTTGAATATCTCATCAGGAGTAGAGGGGATGTCGACTAATTTCCCATTAATCCTGGGGTGGCTAATGATATCCGTAACCAATAGATTTCTGGCTTCAAACTCGCGGTAACCAAACAGTGCTTCTGCCGCCTTATTGATGTTCATAATATGGTGGCGGGAATTAATGATAATAATGCTATCGCTTAGCCCGTCAAAAATTGCCTTGAGTTGTTTCTGACTTTGTTCTAATAAATATTGTTTATGGTATAGCTCGGTGATGTCGTGAGCCATGCCAATAATGGATGTAACCTCTCCTTGGTCGTCAAAAGTGGGCACCTCAGTTACTTCAATGCGCACCCTGCGGCCATTTTTATGCAGGACTTCAATTTGATAGGGTTTTTGCCTGATGCCAAGTAATGCTTTGTCTGTCCGTAGCGCAATCCCTTTATTAATAGGGCTGTCACTTAAAAAAGTATCGTAATGGTTTAAAAACTCATCTTCGGTATACCCAAGCATGTCTTTAATAGAGGGGCTAAGATGGGTGAAGACACCGTCCTTGTTGTGGATATAAAAAAAATAATTTGCCCCAGAGTTGGCAATAATTCGTTGGTAGCCTTTATCGTTGATGCCCTGTTGTTGCTGGCTAATGCAGTGCTCGGTGATGTCTATAAAAACACTTTTAAGCCTGTTAAGCGAGCCATCGTTAGAAGGTGGAAAAATACTTAAACAGTTTACCCAGCGAACCTGCTTTTGTGTGTTGAGAACCCGGAAGGTTTGTGATACATAGCGTTGCCCATTCTTGCAAGCTAGTCTTAATTCATCGGTAACAGAGAGGTAGTCAACGGGGTGGATCAGTTGCGATACAGAGGTGCGGTTCCTATCAAAGTCTGAAACAGCGTAGCCAAGTTTGGTGATTTCCGTGGATATTTTAAGTATTTCCCCATTATTCTCAGCGTTCCATTGCATGACAACAGGTGAAGCGGCAGCGAATATTTCAGAAGTCAGATGTAGGTTGCTGTCTTCCTCTGTTGCGTATTCATTCACTATCAAGCCCTTTCCTTAGGTTTTGATGGGCGGAAGCTTTAAGGGCGCCTCTAAAAAAGCCCTTTTTTCGTACTCGCTGCGTTAGCGGTTAAGGTTTCTGTGAAATCGGCATGCGGTACACCCTATGCCCTTAATGCACTGGAGTTCTCAGTGTGGGAACTCCTTGTTCTCACATAAAAATCACTGCTTATAGAAATGCCCATAAGTTTTCCATAAGCGAGGCACTTATTATAGACAGTTTTTTTGGTGACCGAGCGATATCGCTCTTCTCTAAGCTCTTATATCTAACGTGGTCAATCCGGAATTCCGTTTAGAAAGCATCGGTTGCACCTTAAATTTCGCCATGATCAAAAATTATTTAACCCTATAATGATTAATAAATCTAGATGGCCGTCCATTAGACAAATGCCCAGCATCTGTTTGGTGAAGCGAGGCCTAACAAGTAGGGATGAGTTGACTATAGTAATAGATGGGTGGAGTTAAACAATGCTCACCAAGAAAAGACATGACCCAGCTCACCGAATACCTCTTTACAGGCTGATACGCCTTTTAGGCGAACAGAATTGCTTTTTACTATGACTCAGGCGCACTTTTCAATTTCCGTACTTGTTCTAATGTTGGTATGTACCGCTTCTTATTCGCAAGTGTACGCGTGGAAGGATGAAAAAGGGCGGGTGCACTACGGTGATGCTCCGCCACCAAAAAAGGTAGGTATGCAGGTGGATGCGATAACCATCAAGGAGAAAAACCCAGCGGGAAAACTGGATGAAACAGTAGAGCGGCGCAAGGCACGCCAAGCCGATTTATTGCGTGACTATGAAGAGAGCGCCAGAAAAAAAGCCGAAGAAAAGGCAAAGCAGAAAGAAGATAGGAGAAAAAAAGAGCAGCGCTGTAAGCGCGCCAAAAGTCGTGTTAAACACAATAAAAGATACAGTCTTATTTTTTATGAACGAGAAGATGGCGAGAGAACCTATCTCGATGACGCGCAGCGTAAAAAATACGACAAAGAGTTGCAAGAAAAGGTTGCAAAACACTGCTCATGACAGAGTGACACAAGCTCCTGAGTACGGGGCTAACGCAGCCGTCGCGTGAAAAGCGCACTTTTATAGGTGGTTGCAGGTATAGGTGGTTACGGTTATAGGCGCCTACAGTATCTAGCGCATCTACGCCGTAGATTAAGTGTGTTACGAATTGGCCGCACGCTTAAAGCGCCTTATTAGGTAAAGTGCAACCAAGCAAAAAGGTAACCACGCAAGCAAAAAATATAAGAATTGAGGGCTAAAATCTCCCGGTAGGTTTCCCATATAATCTGTATTGCTGTTGTCCACGCCCATTATTGTAATCGCCAACCCTGGCCCAAACCCTTGTAAGGCCCCCCACCAGCTAAACGCAACCAAGCTTAGAATGCCTATGCGGTGTTGATGGATTCCGAAATCAGCAAGATTCGGGTCTATCTGCGGCAAGAGACCCGTAAAAAATACCAGTAGCATAAACGTCCATATCATCCATAATGCGCCGGTCCAAGGGTTATAGGCCACCACAATGAGCCCGCTTAAGCCAACACCGGTGATGAAAAGAGAGCCAGGAATCCAGCGGCGCCTGTTTTTAATAGCAGGGTTGGTCTGCCGGCTTAAATTGAGAGGGTGGCTAGCAAGTTTCGCCAGGTAAATAATGCACACAGCTGCATATAGAAAAGCAATGCGCGCGGGGTAGGTGCTGGGCATCCCGAAGCCCGAGTATTTTTGGTGGTTCTCATCCACAAAAAAACCAAGCCGAATAGCGTCTAAAAAAATACCGGTGACAGCGGTGGCGATCATCGCCCAAACAAACACCATGCCCCATTCAATATGTTTTTCTTTGCCCTTAGGGTGATTCAGTGCCAGCAAGCCTGCCCCGAGCGCGATGAGAGCGGGTAGAAGATGCAGGATGAGTAGGCCCAAAAACCCCCAGTCGGCCAAGTCACTGCCGTAGGCAACAGGTTTGTGCTGAATCGGTGTCATTAACATGGGGCATCAACTCTATAGTGTGGTTGCCTCTGCCATCGCATAGACTTGGCCTTCATGGCTGAACAGAGGGTTACTAGTTTAATAATGCCCCTTTCCAGTAAAAACTTGCAAGCGGTACATCCTCTACATAAGCTCCGTACACACCTGCAGTGTACGTTTCTATATTGTAGCTTTCCATCAAGCGACCCTGTATGCAGTTATTAAAAGACCTTAGTTGGTACTTTAAACAAAAACGTTGGCGTTACATCAGTGCCATGCTGATGTTGATGGCTGTTGCCACCCTGAATATCTTGCCGCCTTGGATTACCGGCACCTTAGTGGACGAAGCCCTTGCCGGCACATTAGATTCCTCTCGTCTTGCATTCCTCGTGGGCAGTATCGCCCTGATCGGTATTGGCATTTACATTTTGCGTTATTTTTGGCGGCTGAGCTTATACAGCGCCTCCTATCAGCTGGGCACACTGCTGCGGCAAAAATTGCACGATAGATTGATTTATCAACAGTCTGATTATTTTCGCAAACACCCCACCGGTGACTTGATGGCCAGAGCAACCAATGACGTTACCGCCGTAGAAATGTCGGCCGGTGAAGCGGTGTTGGCCTTATTTGATGGCCTGCTTACCGGTATGATCGTCATGGGCGTATTATTTTTTGCGGTTGACTGGCGCTTAACACTCATCGCCTTGTTACCTTGGCCGTTAATGGCCTATGGGTTTTGGCGTGTAAACAGCCAGCTGCACGATGCCTTTGTCTTAGCCCAAGGCCGATTCGGGAAACTCAACGATCAAGTACAAGAGCACATTAGCGGGCTAAGATTGATTCGCTCTTACGGCATTGAAACCTTGGCCGAAGAAAGTTTTGCAAAGG
>JAHRVS010000102.1 GCA_019090565.1 Gammaproteobacteria bacterium | reverse complement strand
GCAGTTAAAGCATCATAAAGCGTAAAGTTAACATTTGATTTACCGACTAAGCCAACAATCCCACACATGTACATTACCCTTTTTAATCTAGTATCACCCACCGATGGTTCAAAAAACGTCTAGCTTGACTCGGCGGGGATTACAACATAGTTTGATAACAAGTTCTCCGCTACTGCGAGCGTATTTTGTTCTATAACCTGCAAGTATGGAATCAATAAAGACTGCTGCCACCAGCTAGAAGCTTCCGGTTGCGAAACCCAGCGCAACAGAGTTGCCGCGATGAGCAGTAACAGTACCCCCCGTGAAAACCCAAATGCCATTCCCATCAAGCGGTCTGCCTTTGATAAGCCAGATACTTTCACTAGCCGGCCAACTAGGCGCTTCAATATAGCCCCCACTATCATGGTTGACACAAATAGAATGACCCTGGCCAACCAAAACCGGGCTTGAAAATTCAAATTGACTGAATCAGCCAG
Organism: Gammaproteobacteria bacterium; assembly: GCA_019090565.1. Taxonomy (GTDB): domain Bacteria; phylum Pseudomonadota; class Gammaproteobacteria; order Pseudomonadales; family UBA3067; genus UBA3067. The sequence goes on along the minus strand of JAHRVS010000102.1, from coordinate 3,303 downwards.
TACCGTTGCAAGACTGGGAGAGAAGTAAAACACCACAAATAATGCTGCAAACCAAATAACAAGCGATAAGGCCTCATTGACCAGGCCTTTTAGCCAACTTAGGCTCGTTGAAATTAAAAGAACACCTACAATTACCCAGTCAACCCAGATCATTTTACTCGCTTTCTATCAATTCGTGGTTAACTTTCTGCAACCCATAATATGGCGGGTATATTATCAAAACTGGCCCGCTTACCCAAGCTCGACAACCAAACTCAAATTCAATTTCAAACCCTTTCGTAGTCATTCAAGACAAAGAGGGAATTGCATTTCGCCGCGAAAATCACTGAGGAACGTATCGAATCACCATGCCTTGTATGTCATGGGCATTATTAAGCCGCTGAAGCACCGTGGTTGCATCTTCTTTTTTAAGCATCGGGCCTGCATAAACCCTATAAACCCAACCGCCCGGTGAAAGCCACTCTTTGACATAGGATTTTTCCTTTTCATCACGCAGGGTCTGTCGAAATTTTAGTGCGTTTTCTCGCTCTATAAAACTTGCCAACTGCACCGTCCATGCTTGAATGGGCGCAAGCGTTTCCGTTGAATCTTGGCCGCCAGCAACTACCTTGATGTTATCGACGAGCTGCGTGACAGCCTTTCGAATTCCTGCTGTCCCATCAGTAATAGGTCGTTGATCTATACCCGATGCAAACGAAGGGTTTTCGATGTTCACTTCTCGAATTGCTGTAATTTGATTTTTTGCCTGCTCAAGGACTTGTGAGCGCTCGATGACATCAAAATCATAAATATTCAAATCACCAGGCTTCGAAGGCACATTCACTTTTACCAATGATTCGTCCAAAGCCGGCTCATCAAAAATAGTCGGGACCAAGACAATCAACGCCGCGGCAACAACCAGAGCACCAACTATTTTTTGTTTTAAGACTTCATCCACAATTACATTACCAAGGTAAAGTTTAACAAGCTGTTGAAATCTGCATTTAAATCAAAATGCTCGTTTGCATGGGTAAACTCGGCTTTTTGTTCAATTTCGCCTAATTCTTGACTGGAGGCGGCGGTTTTTAGCCATCGAATGCACGGTTAATGCCTCTGGTTGAGCATAGCTTGCTTCACAGCGGAGACAGTATAAAAAGACCCAAAAACAAGGATGCGATCGCGCCCACTAGCAAGTGCTAACGCGTGTTGGTAAGCCTCGCCTGGCGAAGAAAATGACCCGCTTAGTTTTAATTTCAAACGCATTACCATTTGAGCAAGTGCTGTTTGATGAATTGTGCGTTTCACTGGCAATGCACAGGTGATCCAGTGGTCCACATGCGTTGCCAAAGGCGGAAGTATATCTATCACGCGCTTATCCGCCAACATACCAAAAACGGCGTAGGTGTCACCGAGAACTGGGTTTAATGCTAGGTACCGGGCTAACTCTTTAAGCGCGTCGGCATTGTGAGCAACATCAAACACATGCACTGGCTCGCCTTCTACGCATTCTTGCCGCCCCTCTACACGCGCAGACAAGCCTATTTCTAAGTTTTTACGAGAGACCGCCAAGGGTATTAGCTGACAAACTTGCAGCACACTAGCAAGGTTTTCGCGCAGGAGCCCGCCACTTGGGAGACCTCGCATCACAAGCTTATTACTGGCTTTATCCGACCCAAACCAATCCCAGCTCTGACCTGCTTTTTCTGAATGCTCCCAAAAATGCTGACCTTGAATAAAAGGAGCAAGACCAAGCTTTTTTGCATGGGCCAGCACAGTATTCGGCACGTGGCTTTCACCAATAACAACACCTTGACCTCGGCGCATAATACCGGCTTTTTCAAACCCAATGTCTTCTCGAGTTTCTCCTAACCAGTCTTGATGGTCAATGCCGATACTGGTAATCAAGGCAACATCCGCATCGACAATGTTCACTGCATCTAGGCGTCCACCCAGGCCAACCTCTAATAAAATAATATCGAGGGGAGTCGATTTTTCACACTTTTCAGTCTTAAAATGCTTAAAAAGATAGAGCGCCGCTAAGGTGCCAAATTCAAAATAAGTCAGTGATATGCCTTGCCGAGCAGCATCCACTACTTCGAATGACTCTAATAACGCTTTGTCAGATACGGTTTTTCCATTGATGCGTATTCGTTCGTTGTAATGCACCAGATGAGGCGAAGTGTATGCGCCAACTTTATAACCGGCATCGACATAAATGGCTTCGAGCGCCGCAATACTAGAGCCTTTTCCATTTGTTCCCGAGACTGTCACGACATGCGTGCCGAACACGGAGCCAAATCCTATCAACTTTAAACGATCAGCAACTTGCCTGATTCGCTCTAAGCCCAGCTCAATTTCCGTAGGGTGAAGGGATTCAAGCCACAAAAGCCACTGACTCAGTGCCCTGCGCGACTCAATCACAGCTTCACTCATCCACAGCAGAGCGTATGGATTGAATCAAGGCCGGCGGCTTTGATGCGTCCCAGCCTGATTTTTCTGACTCTTCAAAATAGTAGTGAACAAGCGCACTACCCACAACCACCCCATCAGCAGTAGCGCCTATCGCTTTCGCTGACGCAGCATCTTTGATGCCAAACCCAACGCTAATTGGCAAAGTGGTATTTTTGCGAATAACGGCCACTTTTTCCTCTACCTCAGACACATCCAGGTGACTTGCGCCTGTCACACCTTTAAGAGAAACATAATAGAGGTAACCACTGGCACCTTCGCAGATCGCCTTAATTCGCACATCGGTGGTGGTCGGTGCTATCAAGAATATGGAGTCAACGCCCTTAGCGCTCAGTGCAGACTTAAGCGCTGCAGACTCTTCTGGAGGTAGATCTACTGTCAAGACCCCGTCGACACCGGCTTTTTTAGCCCGCTCTGAAAAAGCCTCATAACCCATGACTTCAACAGGGTTAAGGTAACCCATTAGCACCACGGGCGTCTCGGCATCGTCACTCCGGAAGGCTGACACCATCCCCAGTATTTCAGTCAAAGACGTTTTGTGCTCAAGCGCACGCTCGTGGGCCAGCTGTATAACGGGCCCTTCAGCCATGGGGTCCGAAAATGGCACACCCAACTCAATCACGTCTGCTCCAGCCCTCACTAGGGCGTGCATTTGAGCAACCGTGCTGTCCTTTTTCGGGTCTCCACCAACAATATAGGGGATCACGGCTTTTTTGCCGGCACTATTTAATTTCGCGAAACAGGTTGTTAGTCGACTCATCATGCCCTCGTCTTAAATCTTGATACCGTCAATGCCAGCAACCGTATGAATATCTTTATCTCCCCGGCCGGAAAGATTAACAATAATAGTTTCAT
>JAHRVS010000101.1 GCA_019090565.1 Gammaproteobacteria bacterium | reverse complement strand
TGTGCGGGGTAGGCAAAAAATAAGAATGCCCTACCGGTCAAAGCTGGATTCAGGAAGTTCTTACCGGTTCCGCCAAATACTTCTTTACCCAACACGACACCAAAGCTAATCCCAAGCGCCACTTGCCATAGAGGGATAGAAGGTGGACAAATAAGCGCAAAAAGAATAGACGTCACGAAGAACCCCTCATTCACTTCGTGCCCTCTGACCGAAGCAAAAAGAACTTCCCAGAACCCGCCTACCATAAAGGTTACGGCATAAATGGGCAAAAAATAAACAGCGCCATATACAAAGTTATCCCACAAACTCGATGCATTGTGACCGGCAAATATCTCAATAATTGCACCATGCCATCCCGCCAGTGCATCCATTCCTGCTGCAGCCATTGCGGTATTACCCTGCAAACCGACGTTATACATACCAAAAAACATGGCTGGAAACGTAGTCATCCACACGAGAATCATGATTCTCTTTAAATCGATGGAATCCCTAACGTGTGATGCGCTCTGAGTCACGTCCTTTGGCTTGTATAAACCTGTGTCGACTGCCTCATACAGGGCATACCATTTCTCATACTTTCCGCCCTTTTCAAAGTGCGGTTCGATATTGTCTAAAATTTGTCGTAATCCCACTAAACTAGCCCTCTACCTCAATTCGCGTCAGATTTTCCCTAAGAATAGGACCATACTCATACTTGCCTGGACAGGCATACGTACATAGCGCCAGGTCTTCTTCGTCCAACTCTAAACAACCTAAAGCCCGGGCGGTGTCGGTATCCCCGACCAAAAGGGAACGCAACAACTGCGTAGGCAGAATATCAAGGGGCATAACCGTTTCGTAGGTTCCGACCGGCACCATCGCTCTGGCACTGCCATTTGTAGAAGAATTAAACGGAAAGCGTTTATTCCCCATCAGCTTTGAAGCAAACAAATTCAACACCGAGTGCTTATCGCTCCCCGGTCGTAAATAATGGAGCACTTGCCGCTCAGGCTCACCCTCTTGTATTACCGTAATTTGTTGGTGATACCGTCCTAAAAAAGCAGTGTCATCGGCGATTTTGCGGCCACTGAGCACAGAACCGGAAATAACCCTGTTTGCACCTTCTGCCAGCGCGTTTTCTGTTATACCAGAAATTGAAGCGCCAACTCGCGTTTTAACCAAGCAAGGTTTTGTGACCTGGGGGCCCGCTAATGAAATAACGCGCGATACATCTAACTGCCCCGTAACAAATAGCTTGCCGATAGCGATAACATCTTGATAGTTGATGCTCCACACTGTGCGTTCAGCAGAAGCGCCGGCGAGAAAATGAATGTGCGTTCCCGCCAACCCTGCAGGGTGAGGCCCCGAAAACTCGTGAACCTGAATGCCTGGCCCAGAGCTTACTGGAATGTTTGCATTAGACGCTTTGCAAACGTTGACCGCGCCATCTGTCAAATGGGTTAATACGACCAAACCATCACTGAAAGCTTCACTGCTTTCACCAATGACAACAACCGGATCTGCTGCAAGGGGGTTCGTATCAATAGCGGTGACGAATATAGAATGTGGAACCGACTCAAGCGTAGGAACTTTACTAAAGGGCCTAGTGCGAAACGCTGTCCACAACCCCGTATCATTCAACGTCGCTTGGACCTCTGAACGTTCTAAATTTGGTAGCTTTTGTTTAGGATGTGCAGGAAAGGGAGTGCGCTCCTCTTCATCATCAAGCTCCACAACGACAGAAAGCAATACACGCTTAGCGCCTCTATTGATGGCTACAACTTTGCCCGCGCCCGGAGAGGTAAACTTAACACCTGGAGTCTTCTTATCTGTAAAAAGCACTTGCCCCAGTTTTACCTGATCCCCGACTTTGACTTCCATAGTGGGCTTTAGCCCCACATAGTCGCTGCCGAGAATAGCGACAGACTTACTTTTAATCGCATTTGTCTCAATAACTTGAGCTGGCCCACCAGTAATGGGCAAATCAAGACCTAGTTTCAGTTTAATCATGGCTTCCAGATTTTCTTATTTTAGAATTCTAAACGTCAAATCAATAGCTTCGTTTTTACAGTGGCAACATGAACAATCACGTCAAACCCAGCTCGTATCAAGCCACAACATGTCGATTGCCAACAAAGCAGGGGCACGACCTAGCCTGCCCCACAATATAACGCGGGCGAATTATAGTGGTCTATTTATATAAAAACCACTCAATTCACCTCGTTTTAAGCATTTTTTATCGGCTTAGTCTTGAGGTAAAACAGGGTAAGCAATACCTGCTAGATTTTGTAAGATACGAAGAACCTGTGCGCTGTACCCATATTCATTGTCATACCAAACATAAAGAACACAGCGATTCCCGTCCACGATGGTTGCCAAGGAATCAACAATGCTCGCATAGCGAGACCCTACAAAATCAGTGGACACTACTTCAGGGGAGTTCACATAATCCACTTGCTTTTGCAGCGGCGAATAAAGCGCCGTATGCCGCAGGTAATCATTTAACTCTTCTACTGTGGTTTCGCTGCCTAGGTTTAGGTTCAGGATAGCCATAGATACATTAGGTGTTGGCACCCTGATAGCATTCCCTGTCAACTTACCCGCCAACTCCGGAAGCGCTTTGGCAGCAGCCTTAGCCGCACCTGTTTCTGTAATAACCATATTCAGCGCGGCACTTCGACCACGGCGATCGCCCTTATGAAAGTTATCAATCAGGTTTTGATCGTTTGTATAGGAATGTACCGTTTCTACATGCCCATTTTTAATGCCAAATTTATCTTGAAGCGCCTTTAGAACCGGCACAATCGCATTCGTGGTACAACTAGCTGCTGACAGGATTTTATCATCCTTGGCCATCAGGGCGTGGTTGACCCCATAAACAATATTCTTGATCTCGCCTTTTCCGGGTGCGGTTAACAGCACGCGTGATACACCTTTGCATTGCAGGTGCATCCCCAAACCTTCTTCATCTCGCCACTTGCCAGTATTATCGACAACAATTGCATCACGAATACCATACTGTTCGTAATCAACACTGTCTGGTGAGCTGGAATAAATGACTTTAATGTAGTTGCCGTTGGCTATGATCGCATCTTCGTCCGCAAGAGCGTTCAGCGTCCCGTGAAACGGGCCATGCACTGAATCCCTTCGCAATAAGTTAACCCGCTTCTGAAGGTCGTCCTCGCTACCTTTTCGAACCACAATCGCCTTAAGACGAAGACCTTGCCCACTGCCGGCTTTCTCAATCAATAGACGAGCAACCAACCTGCCAATACGACCAAAACCATATAGCACCACATCTTGGCCAGCACTGTCTGAATCTGCCTTTTTACCGAGAATACTGTTAACTTCTTGCTTAACAAAGTCCTCAATCGACAGCTTGCTGCCGGTGCTTTTGTATTTCAGAGTAAGCTTACCCAGATCAATACGAGATGGCCCAAGGTCGAGGCTATTCAAGGCTTCTAGGATTGGGAGTGTTTCATGCACACTGATACCGTTCCCTTCAACCTGGCGAACATAACGATGTACTTTAATCAGGCTGAAAACAGAACGGTTAATCAGCGGTCGGCCAAATATGGTAGTTGCAACATTTCTCCCCCGGTATAACTTACCAATTAAGGGGATCATTGCTTCTGCAGCAGCTTCCCGCTCTTTCCACCGGTCAAAGATTTGCTTTTGGTCTGTTGTGCTCACTGAACTTCCCCTTTTTAGTGTCTTGGCAGCCGAAATTTTGGGCGCTTATTATGTTTTTTCCCAGCCCGTTACGCAACTGTAACGCATTTAAAATTTCACTTTTATTTCCCCGCGTCTTTATCAAAAACTAAATTACGCCAAATGCTCTGCCATAATTCCCCCCAGCAAGGGTTTAGACACTTGCCGTTTATAAGCAAAATCCCTAGAATCGGCGTCTCCCTAAAGCAAAGTATTACCTAGCCACATACACATTGGCTTAATATAGAGTGTACACCTAAACCTCACTCTCCAAATCGAACGCCATAACAACTGTTTACAATCAAATTCTACAGGAAAAACAATAATGTTCGCAGTCCCTCACCCCGTCGCACAAAAAGTTTTTGAAGCCATACTCACCAAAGACTTTCAAAACCTTCTGCCTCACATGACGATGGACATCGTTCAAAAGCTCATGGCTATGATGCAAGGCCCAACTATGGACATGGATGAACTCATCGAAGAACTTAAACTAAACGAAACAAAAATCACTGTCGATGGCTGTATAGTCACGTACAACACTCCACCCGTCAAACTAATTACTGCATGGATACCTGAGGGGGACACGTTCAAACTTAAAGACTTTGGCTACAAAGTTAACTGGCTTTGGGTCTTATTGAACTTCTCCCGAGTGAAGCGCGTAAAAGAGAAAATGGAAGCAGCGCGAGCTGAGCAACCCACCACCTAGCGCTGCCTCACGTCGCCAGCCCCTTAAGGGCCAGCAACACGCAGAAATTAGCAATATTTTCGCCTACAGACAAACACTTCAAGTCTAGCCTTATCTCGTGTAGGCGCAACCGCTTATCGCGCTAACTCCGCACTTGAAGGGTATTGAATGAGAGTGAGCACGCCTACCTTTTGCTCTAAGACACCCATCGTATAATTCGATAGGAAGGCCTTTTAAGCCAGCATTTTCTCAAACAAACACTCTCTTCAATCTGGCTGGCGACATGCTCCCAGACCGATACTTTAATCAACCTACTGCTCATCCAAATTTACCTAACTCGCAAGAGGGCTTTTGACTTGGCTAAGACCACACCCGTTTTCTCGGAAACTACGCTCCCAATCAAAAGCAATGACCATCGAAAGTGGGGAGGCCTTACAGGTTGCGCAATAGCCTTGGCTATCAGCGAAGCTGCTTCGAAGCACCAAGGGCTGAGCGTCGTTATCACCCCAGACACTCAAACTGCACAGCGATTAGAGCACGAAATTAGTTTTTTTAGTGGTGACGAGAGGCCAACACTACACTTCCCTGACTGGGAGATGCTTCCGTATGATAGCTTCTCTCCTCACCAGGACATCATTTCTCAGCGCCTCAAAGCCCTTCATCAGCTGCCACAACTAAATGACGGCATACTCATTGTGCCTGTTTCCACCATGATGGCTAAAATCTCCCCGCCGGAGTACGTCAATCAAAGCAGCTTTGTCATTGAGAAAAAAAATGCATTTGATTTAACTTTTTGGAAAAATAAATTAACAACCGCAGGTTATCACTCCGTAGACACTGTCTATGAGCACGGCGAATACGCCATCAGAGGGTCTATTCTCGACCTTTTCCCCATGGGAAGCTCTGAGCCTGTACGTATTGAATTGCTTGATGATGAAGTTGAGTCTCTGCGCCTTTTCAATCCCGACACCCAGCGATCCAAACAAGAAATCGATTACTTTGAATTACTTCCCGCAAAAGAATTCCCCCTCACGCCCGAGGCAATTTCACGCTTCAAGTCTGCTTGGCGAGAGCGATTCGATGTCAATCATCGGCAATGCCCCATGTATCAAGATGTCAGCGAAGGCATTGCCACGGCAGGGCTTGAGTATTATTTGCCATTATTTCACGAACGAAGCGCATCACTGCTTGAGTACCTCCCTGAGTCTACCGTACTTTTTACCCTCGGCGACCTTGCACCGTCAGCAAAAACTCTCTGGGACGAAATCAAAGCCCGCTATGAGAATCTAAAGTTTGACGTAACCCGACCCTTACTACCCCCAGCCGAAATTGCCCAGGCTCCAGAACAATTATTTTCTTCTCTTAAGCCCTTTCCTCGCGTCAATATTCTCAAGCAACCAGTCGAAACCACGCAAGGCAATAATAACTTCGGCTCAAATGACGGTGTCGATTTATTTATCAATGCGCACCTTGAGCAACCTTTCAAACCATTAATGACATTCATCGAGAATAAGTCGAATCTAGGCGCTTCCATCTTATTCACCACAGAGTCTGCTGGCCGAAGAGAAGGCCTTCTCGAGCGCTTAAAATCCATATCTATTCGCCCCAAAGTTTTTTCAAGCTGGAATGAATACCGCTCTGATTCAAGCTGCTCAATCGCTCTTGTTGTCGCCCCCTTGGAGCTAGGCGCCGAACTTAACAACCCTCAACTTTCAATTATCACCGAATCCCAGCTATACGGTCATCAAGTACAGCAAAAACGTCGGCGCAAAAAAGAAGAGGAAACCGCAGACCTTGTGGTTAAAAACCTCACAGAGCTCAAGCTCGGCGCACCTGTTGTACACATCGACCACGGTGTTGGCAGGTACTGCGGACTTCAGTCCCTAGAAGTAGACAAACAAGCAATAGAGTTTCTCACCCTAAAATATGCCAACGAAGCAACGTTATACGTACCTGTATCGTCGCTGCACCTTATTTCTCGTTATAGCGGATCCAACTCAGACACCGCACCACTGCATCGATTAGGCACCGAAACCTGGCAAAAAGAAAAACGCAAAGCCGCGGAAAAAGCACATGACGTTGCAGCCGAGTTGCTCGATATTTACGCACGACGCGCCGCCAAAGAAGGTTTTGTTTATAAAAATCACGACATGGAATACACCCAATTCAGTAGTGAATTTCCCTTTGAAGAAACACCCGACCAGCAGTCTGCCATCGAGTCCACCATCGCCGACATGACCAGTCATCGCCCTATGGATAGATTGATATGCGGGGACGTGGGGTTCGGCAAGACAGAGGTTGCAATGCGGGCAGTCTTTATTGCCACCCAAAACAGCAAGCAGGTGGTTATACTTGTGCCCACCACACTACTTGCTCAACAACACCACGAGAGCTTCAAAGACCGCTTTGCAGACTGGCCAGTCAAGGTTGAGGTGCTTTCTCGCTTCAAGTCTGCAAAAGAACAGTCTGCCACATTAAAGCTCCTCGAAAGCGGACACGTTGATGTCATCATCGGCACACACAAGCTTTTGCAGGACAATATAAATTTCAAAGACCTTGGCCTCATCATCATTGATGAAGAGCATCGGTTTGGGGTCAGGCACAAAGAAAAGCTTAAGTCTCTGCGCTCAGATGTTGATATTTTAACCCTTACCGCCACACCGATCCCTCGAACATTAAACATGGCAATGTCAGGCATGCGCGACATTTCGATTATTGCCACCCCCCCTTCTAAGCGGCTCTCAATAAAGACTTTCGTTCGGCAGCATAACCAAGGAACCGTCAAAGAGGCCATCCTTCGAGAGCTTTTACGCGGCGGACAAGTTTATTACCTGCACAATGAAGTAAAGTCCATCGAGAAATCAGCCAGAGAGCTTGAGGCCCTGCTGCCCGAGGCACGCATTGGTATTGCCCACGGCCAAATGCGGGAGCGCGAACTTGAACAGGTCATGTCTGAGTTTTACCACAAACGCTTTAACGTCCTCATTTGTACAACTATCATCGAAACGGGCATTGATGTCCCTAGTGCCAACACGATCATTATGGACAGGGCCGATAAGCTCGGTTTAGCCCAACTCCACCAGTTAAGGGGTCGAGTAGGTCGTTCTCACCACCAAGCTTATGCTTACTTGCTGACGCCCCCTCCGAAGACCATCACCAAGGACGCCGTAAAACGCCTAAACGCAATCGCAGAGGCAGATACTCTTGGCGCAGGGTTCGCCCTCGCCAGCCACGACTTAGAGATTCGCGGAGCAGGCGAACTGCTTGGTGATGAACAAAGTGGTGACATTCATAGTATTGGCTACTCCCTTTATTTAGAAATGCTAGAACAAGCTGTTCAGGCAATAAAAGAGGGGAAAACACCCAACCTAGACAAGCCACTTAAGCATGGCACTGAGGTCAACTTGCGCCTACCGGCTTTAATTCCCGATGATTATTTACCGGATGTACACAGTAGGCTCACCTTCTACAAACGCATTTCAAGCGGCCAGACAGAACAGGAGCTGGATGAAATACAGGTAGAGATGATCGATCGTTTTGGCCTACTTCCCAACCCAATAAAGAACCTGTTTCACATTACTCTTCTCAAATTACAGGCAGAATCTCTCGGCATCACTAAAATAGACGCAGGGGCACAAGGTGGTACGCTGGAATTCCAAAGCGAAACCCGTGTTGACCCACTAAAGTTAGTTCAACTTGTTCAGTCGCAACCAACAATATACAAACTTGTTGGTGGAGATAAATTAAAATTTTTCGACGACCTAGAAGAGATTGAAACCAGATTCAAGGCAATCGAAAATTTGTTAGTGCTACTATCCCCTGCTCCGGAGCAACAAAATGCCAAAAAAACTGCCGCCTCCGACAACGAGAAGGTATCTTCCGGCAAAGCGCCCAAATTAAGCAAAAAAGCAGCGGCAAGGCTGAAGAAAAACAAAAGCTGATTTACATCGAAAAAACCATACACTGAGTACCGCGGACAAAAACTTATGTGCAAAGCTAACACGCATACTTATTACCAGCTTAAACCGCTGGTAATCTGTTTTTTAACCTTTGCACTTTCGTGCACCCGCGTTTTCAGCGCCCCTCTTCCCATTGAAAACTGGTATCAAGTCGAAGTATTGATATTTCGGTACGACATCCCATTTGAGGCTACGCAAGAGCAATGGCCCAAAAATATCAAACGTTCGTTCCCATACAATCTATCAGTACTAGAAACCCAAGCGAGTAAAAGCGACCGAGGAGCCTTTCGTACCTTGAGCCCTAAATTATTCAGCTTCTCAGGCTATGAACAAGAGCTTAAACGCAAAAAAGGCATCAGAACGCTTTACCATGCTGCATGGCACCAGCCTCGCTTAGATAAAACCGTCTCCCTTCCCTTGCTAATTCAAGGGGGACACCTTACTGAAGACAATCAATTTGAGTTAGAGGGTTCTATACGGATTAGTATAAAACGCTACATCCATATCGAGACAGACCTATGGCTTTCTAGCTATCAACCGAAAGAGAAACAAACAGACTACTGGCAGGAGTTTTCTTCAATCACAGGCCCTCTCCCCTACAAAGAAAGCGTTCAAGCGTCAGAAAATAAGCTGAACCCAAGTCGCCCCTCATATACTGAAACCCTCGCTCCGCTCCCTCCTGAACAACCACTCTATAGAACAAAATATATTGCTCAAATGCAGCAAACTCGAAGAATGAATCGTGACGAACTCCACTACCTGGATCATCCATTATTTGGACTTCTAGTCCGAACGATACGCTATGAACAACCTGGCGCAGAGCCAATCTCACTGGAAAAGCCAACTCCAGCACAAATTACTCAAGAACGAAATAACCAAGAATAGGGATAACCCAGAAGGAGAAAAAAACAAAAATCAGTCCTTTAAATATCGATACTTTATGATTGGCGCAGGATATTTAAGGCATAACAGCGTAATCGAATAACGCCGAAAGGGGATTAGTTAAAACAGAAAGGAGGGCTCGCCAGCATATACAAAAAAACAGTAGAGCAATCTACAAAAGATCGGCTTTCGCTAACATATGAATATTTAAAGAGGAATACCGTGGCTCTCAATCTGCAGCCCAGAAAGCCCGAGCTGCAGTACGACAGGTAACCCGTCTATATTAAGAAAGCTTTTCTTTGATACGTGCAGACCGACCACTGCGCTCACGCAGATAGTAAAGCTTCGCACCACGCACATCACCGCGACGCTTCACGGTTACGCTTTCTACGATAGGGCTATGGGATTGAAAAACACGCTCAACGCCCACACCGTGAGAGATTTTACGGACTGTAAACGCGGAGTTTAAGCCACGGTTACGCATTGCAATAACAACCCCTTCAAATGCCTGAAGACGCTCACGAGAGCCTTCTTTCACTTTCACCTGAACAATAACCGTATCACCTGGCGAAAATTCTGGTAAATCCGTTCTCAGCTGCGCATTTTCAAGCAGCTGAATAATTTTATTTTTACCACTCATGGTAAGACTCCTGTTAATTGATCAGATAATATTTGTAAATTTACTGAACGCTTACT
>JAHRVS010000100.1 GCA_019090565.1 Gammaproteobacteria bacterium | reverse complement strand
GCGACCTGTGCCATTGCCCGCGCTTATTGTTCAGAAATTCCAATTAAGAAGTAGAATTAATGCAAAAATTATATCTAGTGGGTACCGGCCCGGGTGATAGAGAGCTAATAACGCCGAAGGCATTGTCTGCCATTAAAAATGCAACAGACCTCGTTGCTTATGGTTTTTATCTTGACTTGCTCGGTGAGCTTGGTCGTGGAAAAACGCACCACGACCTCCCTCTGGGTGAAGAAATTCAACGTGCTCGTCTAGCGTTGGAATTGGCGGCCAGTGGAAAAACAACGGCATTGTTATCCAGTGGGGATATTGGGATTTACGCGATGGCCAGTGTGGTGTTTGAATTACTTGATCGGCAGTTACAAGGCCAAGAAAATGCAGCGCAATGGTTAGAGATTGATATCGAGGTCGTACCAGGAATTTCTGCTATGCAAGCGGCAGCAAGTAAAGTTGGGGCTATGCTGGGCCATGACTTTTGCACTATTTCATTGTCTGATTTACTCACCCCTTGGGAAAGCATTGAAAAGCGTTTGCACAGTGCTGGTGCTGGTGATTTCGTTGTGTCATTTTATAATCCGCGATCCAAAAAGCGTGATTGGCAAATCAATACCGCACGGGATATTTTATTGGAATACCGTCCAGCAGAAACCCCGGTTGTACTGGGTCGGCAACTAAGCCGGGCAGATGAAAGCATTACGGTTACGACACTGGCAGAGCTGAATGCCAACGAGGTGGACATGTTTACCTTGGTATCGGTGGGAAACAGTGAGACACGTAAAATAGTCAATGGTGACAAACAGTGGGTGTATACCCCCCGTGGCTATAAAAAGAAATTGGTGTAAAAGATGACAGTGTACTTTATAGGCGCCGGCCCCGGCGACCCTGAACTTATTACCGTTAAGGCTCAGCGCCTCATTCATGCTTGCCCCCATGTTTTATACGCGGGTTCATTGGTGCCAAAAGAAATTTTTTCAGAGTGGGAAGGGCAACCTGAAAAGCTGATAGACACGGCACCTTTAGACCTCGATGAGATAATGGCACACATTGAACAAGCTCACTTGGCCGGTCAAGACGTTGCCCGTGTGCACTCTGGCGACCCTTCTCTTTATGGTGCCATCGGCGAGCAAATTCGTCGTTTAGAACCGCTGAACATTGACTACGAAATTATTCCCGGTGTCACGGCAACCTCTGCATCGGCCGCGTGGTTGGGAAAAGAGCTGACGCTTTCTGGTATTTCCCAAACGGTAATATTGACTCGCTATGAGGGCAAAACGCCATTTCCTGAGCGCGAACGTTTACCCGCTTTAGCTGCCACTGGCGCGACGCTAGCTATTCATTTAGGTGTGACGAGGATCCATAAAATTGTTGCTGAATTAATCCCTTTCTATGGAGAAGATTGCCCCGTAGCGGTTTGTTATCGTACGTCTTGGCCAGATCAGGATAAAGTAACGGGGACATTAAGTGATATCGTGCAAAAAGTACGAGAAAAAAAAATAACCCGCACGGCCTTGATACTTGTGGGGAGGGTGCTCGGAGATGAAGAGTTCAGTGACTCTTATTTGTATGACGAGGCACAAGCGCATATTTATCGCCCCCGTGTAAAACAGGCAAGGCCGCGTACAGTAGACAGCGCCTTGGCGCACCCTAAACGGCATGGTTAATTTGGTATTTTGCGGGCAAGTGAAACTTTGGACTTAAAAAAATGGCTAGTGCTATTTTCTTTTTTCGTTAAGCAGTTCCTTTACGCGCCTTAATAGGGACAAGGTTTTAATGGGCTTGGTTAATTGCCCTGAATGCAGGGCGTAATTGGTGTTGTTAGTTTCGAACTCATTGTCAAAGCCGCTCATTAACTGGATGGGGATTTCGGGGTTATATTGATGAATGCTTTTTGCCAGTTGATAGCCATTTACCTCTGGCATAATGATATCACTGAGGACTAAGTCAATGTGCTCTGACTTGATGACCTCCATGGCCTTTTGCGCGCTGTTGGCACAGAATATCTTATACCCCTGTTTCTGCAGTATTTCTTGGATAAGCACTACCAATGCTCGCTCGTCGTCGACCACTAGGATAGATTCAGTACCTTGAAAATATTCATCTTCCTGCCTTGTTTTGCGCTTGCTGCTGGTTATTTCAGGGTCGTTGGTAAAGGGAAAATAAAGGGAAAAGCGAGAGCCATAATCGAGTTCAGAGTATATCTTTATGGCACCCATACTTCGTTCCATAAAACCGTATACTTGGCTCAAGCCTAGCCCTGTTCCCATTTCGCCCTTGGTGGAGAAAAAGGGGTCGAATATTCTATTTTGTGTTTCTTTGTCCATCCCAAAACCCGTGTCGGTGATGCTAATCACCGTGTAGTCACCGCTTTCAATCTGAAGGAAGATAGTGTCCTCACCGGAAATGGATTGGATTTCTGATTTTATGGATAATTTTCCACCCTCTGGCATTGCATGCATTGCGTTAATGCATAAATTCAATATAGCATCTTCAAAATCGCTGGCATTGATATCAACACTTGGAGCCTTGTCGTTAAGTTCAAATATAAGTTGGATTTGTGCGGTAAGAGTTTTTTCAAGCATTTCTTTCTGAGAAAGTAGGACATTGTTAATGTTGACAGAGTTGGTTTGAGAGGGTTTTTGACGGGAGTAAGACAGAAGCTTCTGGGTGAGTTTAACGCCACGTTCTGCAGCATGTTTTATTTGATGCAAAAACCCTTGTTGTTTTGGCGTGTCAGACAGCGCTGAATCTAAGAGCTCAGTGTAACCGAGAATGACCCCTAGCATGTTGTTGTAGTCATGGGCGATGCCGCCGGTTAATTTACCGAGCGCATCCATTTTTTGACTTCGATGGAGCATCTCCTGCTGAAGCTCTCGATCAGTTAAATCCTGCGCCGAGGCAACTAGGAGTTTTTCACCACTAATGAGCTCTGGCAGCTCTGCGACGGTGATATGCAGTGGAAATAGTTCTCCACTACTTTTTTTTGCAATAACCCTTCTGCCTCCCCCTAGAATGTCGGGTTGCATTGAAAGGAGATAGTCTTCTTTATCAGTTTCATGTTGTCGGGCATCCTTATCACACATTAAAATGGTCACGAGTTTACCGATAATGTCATTTTCTTCATATTCAAATATATGGCAGGCGGCTTTATTGAAGCGAAGTATTAGGCCCCTGTAATTGCAAACAATAACAGCATCGGCGAGGTTATCTAAGGTCAGTGCTTGCAGAGCTTGCTCATCTTTTAGTTGGCGCTCGGCCAGTTTTCGACTTGAAATATCGCGGCCCTCGCATACCAGTAAGTTTACGGTGCCGCTATCATCTTTGATTGGGTGTACACTAAATTCAATCCACATTGGGCCATCAAGGGTCTGTATTTGGATATCGTGATTTATTTGTTGGCCCCTTGCTGCTGCAGTGCATGCCTCGTGCACTAATTGTTTAACTTGATCATCGTGAGCAAACCAGTAGCAGTTCCACAAATATTGATTCAGGACACTATCTAAATTCAGGTTGCCGAGACTAAGGGGTTTGTTGTTGACAAAAGAAATACGACCTTCGGGTAAAAGCGTTGCAACCATTGCATGCATATCGCCCATTATTTGTTTGAGCCGCAGATGACTTTCAAGCACTTCTTTTCGTAATCGATACGCTTCAGTTTCATCATTAAATACCAAGACCATTCCCAGTATATGTTCGTCTCCATTTCTGATTGGCGCGGCAGAATCGGCGATTTGGTACTCGGTACCATCTCTTGAAATGAGGGTGGTGTTGTTACTGAGGAAAACGGTTTCTCCCTTGGTTAAGACAATGTCGGCGGGATTAGAGAGTGGCTCACGATTATTCGCATCGATAATATTAAAGATGGATTGAATAGCTTGGCCTTTTGCCTCTGAAATAGTCCAGCCTGTCAGCTTTTCTGCTACAGGGTTGAGGCGGTCTATATGGCCGAACTTATCGGTGACGATAACACCGTCACCGATACTGTTTAAGGTGGTGGCAAGGTTTTGTTCCCGGCTGATCAAGGTTTCTTGGGTTTCTTCTAGGTTGTTGATGAGCAGCATATTGTCGAGGGCGGTAGCTGCTTGACTGGTGAGCACCTGCAGCAGTGAGGTCTGGTTTTCATCAAACACATTGGCAATTAATGAGTTTTCTAGAAAAATAACACCTAGAGTCTGGCCCTGAGCCAGTAAAGGCAGTGCGAGTACCGATTTTAGTTGATATTTTTGCACGGACTGGCTATGGCAAAAGTCTTCTGAAATACTTGCATTGTCAAGGATAACCGGTGACTGACTGCGGGCGACAAAACGCACAATTTCGGCACATAAAAACTCGCTGGTATTGACATCTTGGTTCACGTTAAACGTTTTCACTTCGGCGGTTTTCTTTCCGTGGGCGCGGACTTTGAGGTTCCCATTCTCAAGGGTAATAAGGTAAGCATTTTTAGCACCAACGCGTTCCATCATGGCTGACAATATTTTGAGAAGGAGGGTGTCGTAGTTCCTCTCTTTCATGATGGTTTCAGTGGCTGCCAGAAGAAACTCGTTGTCTAGGCTTTGCTCCGGCCCTTGGTCACTGGCATCCTTCTCATCCTTTGAGAGCAAGGTCAGTGGTAAGTTATAGGTTTGGACGATCAGCTCGGCAAATATACCGGCCTGGCAGGTTTTGTACAGTTGCACCGCCTCATTGATGTAAAAGCCACTGCGGTGATGTTTATGTTTGCCAAGCAGCTCCCCTAAGCGCTGGTAGGCATAGGCCTGGTGGAAGTAATAACCACCTTCGTGGGCGACATCAATCGCGCGCCAATAGCTAATGCGCAACGCATCGATGTTATCGCTGTTGCATGCGACGGTTTCAGCCTCCATTAGTGCATAGTGGGGCCTCAGTACCGGCCCTCCCTCTGCCCACTCACGCACTTGTGCTAGTTTAACTGCCGCGTCGGGATTATTGCCGGTGCGCAGGCCCACTAAATACCGGTAGACATGCCAAAGGCGCTCTAGAATGGTGCCTGGGATAGAATTCAGATGGGGCTCCGCACGGGTGAGGTCCAACTCAGCGGCGGCGTAATTGCCTGTATAAAAAGACAGCATGGCGCGAAAGCAATAAAAATTACAGGTTGCAATGTGGAAATGTTTTTCCTGCCACAGCTCGAGTTTTTTCTCTGTGTACTGCTGGTGGTTAGAGGGAGCAGGGCCCCACAGAGGCATTAAGGCTGCCTTGATGGCCGTGCACACCTCCAGCGGCATACCAATATCGAACTGTTCGCTGTATTTGATTCCTGCATTGATATGGTGTTTGAGGTTTTCAATGTTTTCCCCTTTGGCTAGCTGATACCAAATGAGCGGGATATAGGTGATGCCAGTGAAATTGAGCTCCCCCCCTCGCATACCGTTTTCAATGCCGTCGAGGCAATGCTGCTCTAACTCCTCAAGGGGTAAGCTATGGTGCATGGTTAACCACAGGGCAGTCACTATGCCGCGGATGGAGCTAAATTCATAAGGTGCTTGCTTTGCTTCTTCTAATAATGCTCTTTGGTAATTACTGGCGAGCTCATAGTGCTTTTGAAAATGAAAAAAACTTCCTACTACCGCGAAAGAAAAGGTTGTTTCGTGGCTTTTACCCTGCTGAGAGGCAAGCACCGTGCTACGCATTCCGGTGAGGAAAACCAATTCCAGCTTACTAGATAGGTAGAATAAGGTAAGTAACTCTGCGTTGATAGCAAGCTCTACTAATACCTTTTTGTCGGTGGCATCGGGAAAATTTTGATAGCGTTCTATAAAAGCAGGGTTCCGCAAAATTTGGACATGTTGCTGTATTTCGTTATTAATATCTGCTTCTTTATCGGGTATAGGACGCTGTAGCAACTTGCAGCACTGTAACCCGAGTACCATCCCTGTGCTTATTTCTCCTAGAGAAGTCACTGCGATGGTCTGTGCCAATAAACACTCAGCACGATCAAGGTCATTGCTTGCGTGTTTTAAGGCCAGAGCCATCATTGCGTTGGATCGATCCTGTTCGCCGATAAGCAGCGCAGAACGGGCGCAATTTTTATGTAGAGCAAGCATGAAATCGTAATTTTTATCCCAGTTATCTGGTGTGCAAATCAGAGCCGCCTCTGAAAAATAATAATCAGCGGTACTGTGGGCCAGGGCGTGTAATGCGCACTCACCTGCCATTACATTAATAGAGGCTTCTTCAAATGCTTCGTCAGCACTAGTTTGTATGTTACGACTTTCTTTTAAATGCCCTGCAATGGCATACAACAATTTACTTCTCTCATTGATGTGATCACTTTGGCTCGTATGATCAATCGCTTCATTGTGGTCCAGTTGCCCTATAAGCAACCGGGCCGTTTTTTGGTGTACCGCTGTCGCCACCTCTGGTGGCAATAGATTTTGGGCTGATCTTTGGATTTGGTCGTGGGAAAAACAAAGTTCTGAATCTTCTTCTGTTAGGATCCTCTGATAATATATTTCAGAAAGTAGGGGCATTAATTCATCCAGGGGCATATCTAGAAGCGCCGCCAGATCGCTTGTTTTAACACGCGTCCCCAGCAAGGCTGCATGGGACAAAATATTTTGGGATTGAGGGCTAAGAAGGGACAGTTTATTACGCAACAAGCTTAATAAGTTTTCAGGCAGTTCAAGTGTTGTTAGCGCCGAGGCGTCCCAGTGCCACCGTCCATCGCGATTGAAATTCAGGTGGCCTGTTTGGTGAAGCCAGCGCAAACTCTCACTGATTAATAAGGGATTGCCGCCATAGGTAGCATGAATCGCCTCGGTGATGCCTACGGTGTCCAAAGGCGAGCTATTGAGAATGTAAGCTGTCATCTCATTAACGGTAGTTGTATTTAATTCAAGCAGCTCAACATTCATTAGCAATGCACTGCCCTTCTGCAGAGAGTCGATGGATCGCCAAATAGAGTGGTCTTCGGTGATTTCATTGCTGCGAAACGCAATAATAAGCAATAGATAGGGGTGTCGTTCTGGGTAGGCAAAGAGCTGATCTAGCGCATCCAGTGTGGCGTCGTCACACCACTGCAGGTCATCGATAAATAAAACAAAGGGGTGCTCTTTGGCCGCTAAGCTAGTCATAAATCGGCAGAAAAGATCATTAAAGCGTTGCCGAGATTCTATAGGGGGGAGTGGGTTTACCGCAGGCTGAGGACCGATTAATAAGGTAAGTTCGGGTATGACGGCAGTCAGTAGCTGGCCATTTATGCCGACCACATCAAGAATTTTATTTTTCCAGACTTCTAAGTGATCATTGGTCTCAGTGAGGATTTTGCGAATTAATTTCCCGATGGCTTGGGCTATGGTGGCATAAGGCTGGTGTTTTGAAAACTGGTTGTATTTGCCTGAAGCAAACAAAGCATGTTGTTTGAGAAGCGGTACTTCAAGTTCTTGCACCAAGCGGGATTTCCCGATTCCTGATAAACCTGATATGTAAGCAACGCCGAATTTTCCGGCGCAGACTTGATTGTGCAAGTCGAGAAGGCGCCTCTTATCGTCGTCGCGCCCAAATAATATTGAAGGCAGGGCGATTTCACTACTGGAATCTTCACTTTTTAGCAGAAATTCTGAATGATCGCCGTCGATGAGCTTATTTAGGCAGGTAGTCAGGTCTTTCTTTACCCCCTTGGCAGTTCGATAACGTTTTTCGGTTTGTTTCTCTAGTAACGTTGCGACGATGTGGCTCAATGAACGGGGACAATCGGCTTGGCGCTCATGTAGCGCAACGGGAAGTTCTGCGAGGTGGGAGTGAATAATGTCTTGAGGTTTGCTAGAGCTAAAAGGTGGGCGTCCTGCAATGCAGTGATAAAGTACGCAACCCAATGAATAGAGGTCGCTGCGATAGTCTACATTGAGCCGTACTTGTCCGCATTGCTCGGGTGATTGGTAGGGCAGTGACCCAGTACAGTACGAGGGGTCGCAAATTAGCCTGCTAAGTTGATTTGGTGTGACAAATCCGAGGTCGTCAAGTAGTGTGAGCGAGTCAGTATTGGGGGAATAAAGAATATTGTTGGGTTTAATGCCTTTATGTACCCAGGTTTTCTTGTGCCGGTTATCGAGACTTTCACAAAGGGAAATCCCCAGTTTGAGGGCCTGCTGAGCGGAGAGGGTAGAATTTGTTTTTAGGTGTTCACTTAATGTTGTTGTCTCATCAAAGGCATGTCGAATAAAAAACTGTCCATTCTCATCTATTAACTCAGGAAGACAGAGCCCTTCTATATCCAGTTGCTTCAAATAAGAAAGCCGTTGATGGAGGTAGGCTTTCATGCCCTCATCGACGAACTTCGGTTTAATGACCTTTGCTCGATAGCGTGTATGCCTATCGTCTACGGCGGTAGCGAGATAGCACTCCGCATAGAAGTTAGAGCCAAGCTTTTGTTTGTATTTAATATTCACGTTAGATTTGTTCCAGACAGCATTGCTGAATTCCCGCTAAAGAATCGGATAGGTAGGCCTTAGAGGTGCTCTGCCTGGAATAGGCAGTCCTCATTTTTCTATAATCGATTGCTTTGTATGAATAAAACTGTCATTGCTACGAGGTGAAATGCACCCGCTAGCCTCATCTGCTAGTCCGTAGTATTTAGGCCTGTGCCCAGTCTTGAGAATAGGCTAAAAACTTGATTTTGACAGAAAAGCCGGGTGATTTTTGAACGGCCCGATGACTATTTTTTGACGTTATAGAGGGCTCTAATGGCATTGAATACCAGCCAATATATTGTCGGGTAGCAAGGGAGCTTTGTAGGCGTCCGTCATAAAAACAGTAATTTTCAGGTGAAAGCAAGGGGGCCCTCACACGCAGTGCTGCAGTGTATGAGGTTTGACCTGCGGGGCTTCTCCGCACTCTCTTGAAAAATACCATTTTAGAGATGCCTACTCGATATTAGTACTGAGATCGTTTGTCGTTATTAAACACCGCAAATTCATCGGCTGCGAGTAAGAGGCGCCTCACGGTACTTTGCCTTTGCCTTCGCCTTTCGCTTTTGTATAATCGTGCGCGAAGAGTTTAATAATTGCTATGGGATAGTATGACGCGGACTGTATTTGACTACTGTGAAAACAATGTTCTGGTTACGCCGAGCGCATTGTTTTCTATGAAAGATGTTCGCACGCTGATGCATGCGGGCGAATCGACTATTTTTTATAAGGCCCTCGAACAGGACTTGCTCGACGTAGAGTTTTTAACACAAAGCCCTTGTCTTGTTTATATTGAGCATG
>JAHRVS010000099.1 GCA_019090565.1 Gammaproteobacteria bacterium | reverse complement strand
GCTCGCGTCCTCAAGTCGCCATTCTTCGAGAGCAAGGTGTAAACGGACAGATTGAAATGGCAGCCGCCTTTCATCGTGCCGGCTTTGACCCGGTTGATGTCCATATGAGTGATATCATCGATAAAGGTCTGAAGCTTGATCAATTCAAAGGGCTTGTTGCTTGCGGTGGTTTCTCCTACGGTGATGTGTTAGGTGCTGGTGAAGGTTGGGCTAAAACTATTTTGTTTAACCCCCTGGCGCGTGAGCAGTTTGAACAATTTTTTCAGTGTAAAGACAGTTTTTCATTAGGTGTTTGTAATGGTTGCCAGATGCTGTCAAACCTGCGAACACTTATTCCTGGAGCAGATTTGTGGCCGCACTTTGTGCGCAATGCTTCAGAGCAATTTGAAGCGCGTTTATCCAGCGTGCTTATTCATAAATCGCCGTCCTTGCTCCTCAAGGGTATGGATGGCTCCTTATTACCTATTGCTGTTGCGCATGGGGAAGGTCGCGCAGAGTTTACGCCAGGCGGCTTCGCCAAAGCAAAAGAGCAAGGGATCATAGCTGCCTCATTTGTTGATTACGATGGCAACGCGACGGAACGTTACCCTCACAACCCCAATGGTTCGCCAGAGGGCATTACAAGCTTGTCATCTAGCGATGGCCGGGTCACTATTATGATGCCTCACCCCGAACGGGTTTTTCGCGCGCAGCAGTACTCCTGGAAGCCCGATGACTGGCAAGAAGATGCCCCCTGGATGCGTATGTTTCGTAATGCGCGAGCGTGGGTAGATTAAGAGTTGTGACTATTACTATAAGCGCAAAGAAACCCCTCATTGAGAATCGCTGCGGATAAGACAATTATCAGTATTCGAGTTCGGAGCTTATGCGCAGGGCATCCTGTGTGTCGGCTTTGCAGGTAGGGCTAGAGTGCGCTTTTTTATCAGGCGTCCTGAAGCTTGTTAGGCGAGGGGCGCTGGCTCGGGTATTTCCCCACAAAATACTGTGTTTCTTAGGTGTGCTCAGATAATCAAGACGCCAGTGAGGTGCCCGTAGGTGTATAAACTTGTCTTTTTTGTGCCCCAAGAACATATTGAGGCCGTGAAGTGCGCTATTTTTAATGAAGGCGCCGGTCGAATTGGTAACTATGATCAGTGCTGCTGGCAAACAAAAGGGCAGGGGCAGTTTCGTCCCTTAGACGGCTCATCCCCCTATCTGGGTAGGCGTGACTCTTTAGAAGTTGTTGAGGAATATAGGGTTGAACTAGTGTGTGAAAATGCGCTGATTCGCGCTGTTGTCAAAGCACTAATCGCTGCCCACCCTTATGAAGAACCTGCTTACGAAATTTATAAACTGGAATCCCTTTAACGAGGTGGTATAAATTGCCTTTTGTTTTGGTATGTCGTTTTCTTTGGCATATAACAAATACGTAACGAATTAGTATGTGCTTAGCTTGGCGTACAAAAAACGCTCAGCTATACTCGCCAGTAAGCCCCCATACTCGACCCTGTTCCGCGATAACTTGAACGCAAGCTGAGTAGTTATGGGGCTTAATGAATAGTGACAACAATACGAGTGAGGGCGCATGACCGCTAAGTTTTTCGCATTTTTTTCAATCACCTACTTGGCCTTAGTGTGTGAACTTGCTTTTGGCATTAGCGTTATTGACAGAAACCTAGATCAACTACTGGAAAAATCAGACGAGGTTGTATACGGCGTTGTTACGAATATCAGCTCTCGCTATGGGAGCGGAAAATCGAGCGAACAAATTTATACCTACGTTGATCTGTCAGAGGTCGTTAGTTTGAAACGCCCCCATGAATATGATGGGACAGTTTTTACTTTACGTATAGCAGGCGGGCGTGTTGGTAATCGAATGCAGGTTATTCCAGGCAGCCCAAAATTTAAATTAAATACGCGATACATACTTTTTGTAAAAGGAAATAACCAGGTATCTTTGCCTTTGGTCGGCATCAATCAAGGTTTTTTACCCGCGACCTTTGATGCATCAATGAATGATTACCGTATCGCATTTGATAAACGAACAGAAAAAATATTTTCTGCGCTTTTCCCTGAAGCATCACCCAGCGCTAATCGCTCGATCAAGCCTCTAAGCGAAAGGTTGCCACCAGGAGAACTCATGCGGCTTCTCAGCGTAAAATGGCAGTTGCGTAACAATGAAGAAGGTCTTTAGTCATGCGCGCTATTAACATCGCTGATAAAGGCCCCTCTACATCTGTTTTTGTAGGGGGTCTTTTATGTTCCGCTCTACTGCTGATTGCCGCACCTCAATCATCTTGGGCCTTCTCTTACCTTACGCTAGATAGCGATCAAACATTACAGGACACTGCCTCGACAAGTATGTCTAATCAATCTGACCCAGTGGTGTGGGAGGCAAATCAGGTCAGTGTATCTTTGAATCTAGACGGAGCAGGAGCCCCTTCAAAGCTAGCGAGCCCAAGCTTGGGCGGAGCCTGGAATGAGGACGCCCTAGTTTCAATGGAAAAGTGGAATGCGGCAGCAACATGGTTCTCTTGGGAGCGCGATTCGTTTGTTAATGACGGTGACCCTTGTTCACCAGGCGCTGGGGAAGATGGGGTTAATAACATAGTTTGGTCGGCACAGTACTGCGGAGATCCTTGGGGCGATGATATTCTGGCGTTGACTCAAATTAACTACCAATTATCCCAGATAGATGGTGTCGTTAGCGCCAAAATAGTAGATATTCATATTCACGTAAATAGCCTAGAAAAATGGGGTGCTTATGATGGCCCTTTGCACTTTGATCAATCTGGTCAGCCGATTTACGACGTGAAACGGGTTTTGCTGCATGAGCTTGGGCATGGTCTTGGCTTGACCCACCCTGATGATAATAACCAGAATGTTGTAGCGATAATGCACTCCACCGAAGGTGATACCTTTCTTTTAACTGACGATGACATTGACGGCGTAAACACCCTGTACCCCAAGGAGATCGCCGGGGTATCAGCTCCTAGTGGAAGACGAAGTTCAGGAGGGGGAGGCAGCATGTCTATTTTAATGCTGGGTTTTATTTGTCTGATTTTCCCCTTTAAGTATAAAGAGCACCTCTAAAAATGCACTTTTCACGGGATAGCTGCGCCACCGGTTAAGGCTCCTGCAAAACCGGCATACAGCATACAGTGTGCATAAGCTCCATACTCGAAAGCCCCGTGCTCGAATCCTCGTGTATGCCTTATACACTGCGGCTCGCGGCAATTGCGTTCTGCATTGCTCTACCTCCTGCATTCATGGAGTCGTCCGTGTGGGGCTTTCTTGCTCTCACGTGAAAATCACTATTTTTAGAGATGCCTGATAGGCTAGGCGACCCTTTTAAAAACCCAAATCCTATTACCATTGGTGGTTTACCCCCCCCGAAAAAAAACACGCAAATTAATAATCTCGAATACTTACCCTTTTTACTGCATCCGTTACGAATAAACAGCCGAACTACGCTTGCAATCTAATAATATCGTCTAGTCTGATTGTAGAGGTTTATTTTTTTTTTTTGCTAACACACTAGGGTAGCTAGATATGAGTGCAGCGATGGAACGAGGTGGTCAGGAAGTCGTCCTTGAAGAAGGGCAAATGCTGGTTTC
Source organism: Gammaproteobacteria bacterium (assembly GCA_019090565.1). Classification (GTDB taxonomy): domain Bacteria; phylum Pseudomonadota; class Gammaproteobacteria; order Pseudomonadales; family UBA3067; genus UBA3067. The sequence goes on along the minus strand of JAHRVS010000099.1, from coordinate 940 downwards.
TAAAACTGATCTACGGGGTGTGATCACGTTTATAAACAAACCGTTTGAGGAGGTCAGTGGTTACTCTGAAAAAGAACTGCTGGGAAGTCCCCATAATATGGTCCGCCACCCCGACATGCCAAGTGAGGCCTTTGCTGACTTATGGGCCAAGGTTGGCCAAGGGAGACCATGGATAGGCCTTGTCAAAAACATGACCAAGAAGGGTGGTTTTTATTGGGTTGAGGCGAACGTTATTCCTATTTGGCGTAACGGTTCCATCATCGAATACATGTCTGTACGCAGAAAGCCATCACGCGACCAAATACGTGATGCCGAAAACCTCTACAGAAATTTAAAAATGGGTGCGGTGAGTTCTCTGGCTCCTGCGCCAAGCTTTAAGGAAAAAGTGGCTGCAATGTCACTCAAATCGAAATTTGGATCGATGCTGTCCATCGCGGCGGCCATATTTGCAGGTATCGTGGCATTCGGGATGATGTCTTCGGGCTTTGCCTCTTCAATGATGACAGTGGTGCTCCCATTTGCCGTTTTTTTTGGGGCTTTTTTAGTATCACTGGTTGTGTTTATGAACCGCTCTGTACTGGCTGTCATTGATAGAATGGAGGGAGATTTTAAAAATATCGCTGCTGGGCTCTACGACAACAATATTAGTGTTCAAAAAAATAGTGACCTAGGTATTCTCGATCAAATGCTGCATATTATTCAAATCAAAATGAATTTTGAGATTGAATACGCCCGAGGTATCGCACTAGAAGCGACTGCTATCAATGCTGCACTCGAAGTATGTGATACCAGTGTCATGATTGCTGATAATGCCATGAACATTACCTATTTGAATACGGCAGTAAAATCGATGATGAGCGATGCGGAGTCTGATTTGCAAGAGGCGCTTCCGAACTTTGATGCAGGCAATCTGATGGGTGCAAATGTTGATGTCTTTCAT
>JAHRVS010000098.1 GCA_019090565.1 Gammaproteobacteria bacterium | reverse complement strand
CTTCGCACCTTCCCCGCCAAGACAGATTTTATCAAGCAGGCTTATTGGCAATGCAAAGCCGGCCAACAGATAGCCTGAAACATATCCTTCAAGATCACTTTGGCCTTCAGTTTGAGGTGGAATCCTTTACCGGTGGGTGGCTGTCTCTCGATAAAGCAGAGCAATCTAGTATCAGCCAGTATGACCCATGCCAACTCGGCGTAAGTACCACCTTGGGTGACAAGATATTTGACCTGCAGCATATATTTACAGTTCGGTGCGGCCCTGCCAGCTACCCAAAAGTCGCGGACCTTCTTCCAGGCCAAGCAGGGTACGATACCTTGCTGACCCTTATTCGCGGCTTTGCCGGTGACGAATTCGATTGGAATATCGAGTTCGTTATCGAGACAGATGAAATCCCAAAAGTGCAGTTGGGAAAACAAGGCCACTTGGGCTGGACATCGTGGCTTGGAGAGCAAACCTCAGGCGAGGTGTGCCTCATAGAGCTCAAGAACCAAGGAACCCCAACCGGCTAACAGACCCTTCTATCACACACCGGCCGCTTTTTGGCGAAGCGCCCTTTCCAATCCCTCATACTCAGGCACAAGACGACAGACATGGCAGAAATCGGACGCGCAAGTATCTTCGGAAAACTAAACCCTCTTACCTATAATGCGGTACACAGTGCTTATATCGCGTGCAAGACCACCGGTCACGCGCAAGTAGAGCTTAGCCACTGGATGCATCAACTCCTGTTGCTTCAAGATTCCGATGTGCACCACATTGTTCGGCACTTTGAACTTGATGCCACCCTGCTCGCCGCCGACCTGACCCGCTGCCTAGAGACGCTGCCCCGAGGGGCGTCGCAGCCAGACTTTTCGCCACAATTAGAAAGCGCAGTCGAGCGCGCCTGGCTAGATGCAACCCTGCTGTTTGGTGAATCACAAGTGAGAAGTGGCTACCTTATTGTAGGCATTCTGCGAAAACGTACGCTGCGCAACAGCCTTTACCACATCAGTAAACAGTTTGAAAAAATAAAGCTGGAAGCACTCACCGATACGTTTAGCCAGATTACTGCGCGCTCCCCAGAAGTAAATTTACAAGCAAAGGATGGTTTTACGCTGGACAAAACCGGCGCAAGTGAAGGAATAGCCCCCGCAAACAATCCAGATGTTCTGGCTCAATTTACAAGTGATTTAACCCAGCAGGCCAGAGATGGCGAGATCGACCCCATCGTCGGTCGAGACGAAGAGATTCGTCAAATTGTCGATGTGCTTATGCGTCGTCGACAAAACAACCCCATGATAACCGGTGAAGCAGGCGTAGGGAAAACGGCCGTCGTCGAAGGGTTCGCACAGCGCATAGCCAGAGGCGATGTACCCCCCCCTTTACAAAACGTGACCTTGCTCTGCTTAGACATCGGTTTATTGCAAGCCGGCGCGAGTATGAAAGGAGAGTTTGAAGACCGTCTGCGTAAAGTAATCGAAGCCGTGAATGCCTCTGAAAAACCCATCATTTTATTTATCGACGAAGCCCACACGCTTATCGGTGCGGGTGGTTCAGCAGGAACAGGGGATGCCGCCAACCTCCTCAAACCCGCCTTAGCGCGCGGCACCTTACGAACCATCGCAGCAACCACTTGGGCCGAATACAAAAAACACATCGAAAAAGACGCGGCCCTCACTCGCCGCTTCCAAGTCGTTCAGGTTAATGAACCCTGCGAAGAAAAAGCCACACGAATGATGCGCGGTATCTCTGCGGTCATGGAGCAACACCACCAAGTTCAGATTCTCGATGAAGCCTTAGAGGCATCCGTAAAACTTTCCCACCGCTATATTCCAGCCCGTCAGTTGCCAGATAAATCCGTTAGCCTATTAGACACCGCAGCGGCACGGGTCGCCATCAGTCAGCACGCTGTACCTGGGCCGATTGACGATCTCCGAAAATCCCTAGACGGACTTCATACGGAACTTTACATCATAGAAAAAGAAGCAGGCATGGGGCTGGACATTCAAGAGCGCAAAGACAGCGCCCTCACCCACCTCGACCATGCCCAAACTCAGCTCAGCGTCTTAGAGTTACAGTGGGAAAAGGAGCAAGAGAAAGTAAAGGAAATCATTGAATTACGAAGCCAGCTACGGGCACAGGGCCTCGCCGTTGACGAGGAGGCCGACTCAAAAACAGCGCCCAATACCGAATCAGGCCTCTCTGCGCAAGAACCTCCCCTTCAAGCCCTCTCTCTTGAAGAGCTTGGCATCATCCGGTCGAAGCTGAAAACACGCCACCAAGAACTGGAAGAAATTCAAGGTGACTCGCCCTTAATCTTCCCAACGGTTGATCAGCAGGTCGTTGCCTCAGTCGTTCAGGACTGGACCGGCATCCCTATTGGACGCATTGTTCAAAATGAAATAAAAACCGTATTGGAGCTACCTCGAATACTCGGGGAACGCATCATTGGCCAAGACCACGCTCTGGAAATGATCTCCAAACGCATTCTTACTAGCCGCGCCAATATGGACAACCCCGAAAAGCCCGTAGGTGTCTTTATGCTTGCAGGCACGAGCGGCGTAGGCAAAACCGAAACAGCACTGGCTCTTGCGGAAACCCTATACGGTGGAAAACAAAACCTTATCACCATTAACATGAGTGAATACCAAGAATCCCATACCGTCTCTACCTTGAAGGGCGCACCCCCTGGTTACGTCGGCTATGGCGAAGGCGGTGTGCTCACCGAGGCCGTTCGCCGCAACCCCTACAGTGTCGTATTACTGGATGAAATTGAAAAAGCGCACCCCGACGTGCACGAACTATTTTTCCAGATATTCGACCGTGGCTTTATGGAGGATGGCGAAGGCCGTTTAATCGACTTTAAAAACACCTTGATTCTCGCCACTTCAAACGTAGGGACTGATTTAATCATGGGCCTGTGCGAAGACCCTGATCTCATGCCTGGCCCAGATGCCGTTGCCAGCGCGCTAAAAGAGCCCATGTTGAAAGTGTTCCCCCCTGCCCTGCTCGGTCGAATGGTGACCATTCCTTATTACCCCCTCAGCGATGAGGTGCTCAGCCTCATCACACGCTTGCAGCTCAAGCGTATTCAAAAACGTGTTCAAGAGTTTCACAGTATTCCGCTTCATTATAACGACGAGGTTATTGCGCTCATTATTGCTCGCTGTACCGAAAGAGAAAGCGGGGGGCGTATGATTGATAGCATTCTCACCAATACAATTCTGCCAAAAGTCAGTCGAGAGCTACTCACAAAATTGATGGAAGATAATCCGGTCAAAGCTATCAATATTGATGTGGAAAATGACCAGTTTATTTACCAATTTGATCTGTTGTCAGACGGATAAACTTCCCCCTGATACGTCAAAATAATGTGCTCTGCATGTGGCTCATGCCACCCAGAGCACGTGAATCTCTTAGTTAAAAGCCCGATCACACCCCCCTCTCAAGTTTACCCACCCTTTTCACAGCCTGCTAAACCCTCGTTCAGCTTTCACATGCTATAGTCTTCTTCCTAAGCACCCTTATTACGCAGAAATTAGCCAAATAGGCCATAAAAAGAGCGACAATCAACGATGACGAGCGCCTCACTTTCTCTTTTCAAAAAACTGATGCTACAACGCCCCGCTTTTTCATTAATAGCGATGTTAATCATTGGCGGTGCAATTGGCAGCTATATCCCAGATTTTCAATATGACGCATCCGCCGATGCCCTTGTTTTGGAAAATGACCCTGACCTCGCCTACATGCGTACCATTACCAAGCGCTACGGCTTGCAAGAAAGTGTGTTTATCACCTTTACTCCTGAGTATGCGCTTTTCTCCGCACAGTCATTCGATACCATTAAACGCCTCCGCGATGAACTTAAAGGCGTGGGCTCCGTTGCATCCATCAACACTTTTTTAGATGTGCCCCTTTTACGTAGCCCACCTGTGCCACTTTCAGAGCTGTCTGAAAAGACACGCACTTTACTTGATACCGACACAGACCTTTCTTT
>JAHRVS010000097.1 GCA_019090565.1 Gammaproteobacteria bacterium | reverse complement strand
CCATTGTCGAACCATCATGAGGACGTTTCCATGGAGAGGGGTCTTTCTCTTGCTGTAGGTAGTTGTAGTGATGACCTACAACGTGATGAAGCACCCATGCATAGGGACTCACGCCAGACTGTAAATAGAGCGAAACCTCGTAAATACGATTCAACAAAGGTGATTTAAATGTTTCACAATGGCAATGGTTATGGCTGATCGCGATTGACATGGAGCCGAGCGTCAGAAACAAAACTGCCAATGGAATTGCCAACCATAGGGAGTCGACAAATAGATAAGCGGCAACCTGAACAAGGAAAAAAGCCATTATAATCGCTGTGGGCAAGCGATCGGCTGGGTTATGAAACAGACCTTTCAACATAACAACATCTCATAAGCTTTAGATACTTCACTCAGCACTACGCTCGGTTTGCTCACTACTTGATCATCGATTCGAAATCGAGCAGCACAGAACAATAGCACTGATACCAGTTTATACATCAAATGAATTCTACGCTGCTTGATGTCATGCAGCAAGCGCAAGGTCAGGCCACTCCATGCAAATTCCACTGATAGAAACAAGGCAAAAAGAGCGAAAAAGAAAGGCCATACCCTTCGTACCAGTCACCCCAAAGGCTTCTGCAAAAAAAAAGCCGCGATTTTCGCGGCTTTTTAAATTACAGGCTTCTGGCTCTAGCCGTAAGACTCTACGCCCTCCCAGAATCGCGCCTCGAGGTCCTTTTTAGGCAATTTGCCAGCAAGGTTTCGAGGTAAATCACCAAACTCAACCAATCGTGGCAGTTTAAACCCATACAGGCCCTTTGTTTTACAGAACGCTAATATTTCTTCTTCAGTACACGTTTCGCCCTCTTTGAGCTGAACTACCGCAAAAGGCACTTCACCAAGGTCTTTATCTGGGCCTCGTACCACGGCCACATCGGCGACTTTTGCGAACTGCTTGATAATGTTTTCAATCTCGTTCGGGAAAAGGTTCACTCCCCCACAAATAATCATTTCTTTGACACGGGATGTAAGGTACAGATAGTCTTCGTTATCAAGGTAACCAATGAGCCCGTCGTCATACCAAAGCTGGCCGTCCACTTCAATGAAGTTCTTTTGCATATCCTCTTCAGAAACACCTGCATACTCCAGACCGTATACAGTAGGTGTGCGCATTATGACTTTACCTTCTTTACCTAGCTCGGCCCACTTGCCTGCCTCGGCATCCCAAACTTGGCATTCACAACCGCGCACTTTACCAACGCTTTTATAACGCTCCGGATTATTTTTGTAATCTTCAGGTTCTAGAATCGTTACGAGGCCTGTTTCGGACGCAGCATAATACTCATGAAAGACATCCTTAGGCGCACCCTGGCGTTTGAATAACTCGTTGATCCCTTGTTTTACATGAGGTGGGCATGGCGCTGCGGCACAAATAATAGAACGCATTGTAGATAAATTGTATTTACACAGTACGTCTTCAGGTAACTTCAAAATACGCTCCAACATGGTTGGTGCAACGAATGTCCAACCGATGCGTTCATTTTGAATAAGCTCAAGCATTCCTTCAGCGCTAAATTTTCGCATTGGCACAACCGTGCCACCAAGAAAAAATGGCAAGACCCCAATTTGCACACCCGCATGGTACAGGGGGCCAGGTATCAAAGACCGCACATTGTGCGTATAAGGGTCTTTAATGTTTCCAATACCATAGTGGTGAAACATTGTCAGTTGTTTAACACCAAATTTCTTAACGTCATCCTTTGATGCACCTCGACGCTGGGAATCATCGTCAGAAGCAAGTCGCTCACGGTTAATATGCATATATTTCGGCGTACCGGTGGTACCACCACTGTATGGGCGAGCTGCCATATCAAGCTTGCCGGGGGGTAAAATTGGTGATGCTTTACCAATTATGTCTTCATAGTCAAGCATCCCATCTGGGATAACATCCCCCACTGCAATAATGGTTTTAACGGTAGGTATTTGATCAAGAATAGGCGTAACTTTTTCCAGAAACTCACTGTCTACCAATAAAGCCTTAGGCTGAGCTGCATTAATACACTGCGCCAGCTCCTTGGGTTTTAAATGCCAATTAAGCATTGGCATCTGAATACCAGTGAGTGTGCAGGCAAGGTTTATCTCAAACCAGGCCGGGCCGTTATAAAGTAACTCAGCAATCGCATCGCCTTCCTTTAAGCCCAGTTTATTCAAGCCATCTGCCAAACGAAGTGTACGGTCTTTAAACTGACCAAATGTGATCCGATTATCCCCATCGATAATCGCCTCGCGATCACTAACTGTATCCCAGTAGGACAAAATAAATTGTCTACCAAGCTCTTCCTTTTTAAGGCGACTAGCAATTAATGTTTTTGTAAACGTTTTTATACCATTCACAAGGCCTATTTGACGTAAAGGTGCAAGCGCCCCTTTGCGCGCAGCCTCATTCTCCCGCAGCTCTGCAAGTGCCGACATGATTTTAATCCTTTTATTTATTATTTTGTTTTTTTATGCCCTTTACTGTTTCACATAGCTTTTATGCACTCAAACCTAGCTTAAAAGCAATATGTAAACACACAGGAAAAATATTCTAAACACTATAAAGAGTGGACGCAATTTTTTATACTCTGCGCTCAATATTTTAGAGTGATGACTTAATGCACTACAAGCTTATACGTAGCCGACGAAAGACTCTTTCCGTGCATGTTTTGTACCCAAATATTGAAGTCAGGGCACCATTTAGTGTTTCAACGCGAGAAATAGATTTCTTCGTGCGACAAAAATCAAAATGGATAGAAGAAAAGCTGGTTACCCAAGGCATTAGGTATGATGAAAGGTATGAGGTAGAAGACGGAAAAAATATTTCATTTTTGGGCGAGATCAAGAAAATCCGCTGCCACAAAGCGGCAAAAAGCAGAGTGACTCTCAGTGACGACACCATTCAGATCCAATGTCCCAACCCAGAGCCAAGAAAAGTTCGCGCTTTATTCGAGTCATGGCTAAAATCCCACGCAGAAACTGAACTGACCAAGCGAACCCTCGCCCTAATTCAAAAACTGGCCATTGAGGACCGGCTTTCAGGCATTAAATTCAGAAAGACTAAAAGCAAATGGGGACACTGCACCTCCCAAGGTATTTTGCAATTTAACTGGTTAATAGTCATGGCGCCCGAACATGTCATCGACTACTTGGTAACCCACGAGGTCT
>JAHRVS010000096.1 GCA_019090565.1 Gammaproteobacteria bacterium | reverse complement strand
TTTCTATTGGTAGCTTTTTGCGCAAGGCTGCATCAAGGGCAAATAAGGCACCAACACGGTTGCCACTGGCGCAATGTATCAGTACAGGGTAAGCGTTATTGTTGGCAAGGGCCTGAATGAGCGCTTGGCTATTTTGTTGGGTAATTCCAGCGGCCCCACTTACGGGGATATGAATATAATTCATTCCCAGCTTGCTAACAGTGCTCACTTCTTCACTGCCTCGCGTCTCTTGGATCAGACGTAAATTGATGATTGTTTTGAAACCCTTGGTTTTCGCTTCTTTTAACTGAGCATTAGTGGGTTGGCCGCCACTGAGAATGCCGGGGAAAACGCGCTTTGCATTTCGTATTTCTATTAGGGGTGCCTTTTCCATATGAGCAGCGGCTGTATTGGGTAGATAACTTTCGGTTGTCCATGCGGTGCTCGCGATGGTGGAAAAAATCAGGAAATAGAGGGCTGAATGAGCTATAGATTTCATTTAATTATTTCTCGCAAGTTGAGTAAAGCTGGAGCTTCTTAGTCTTAATTACTAGACTATTGGAATTAGTGGCGCTATTGAGGCTGGTGCTCTTGTTGAGCGGGGTTACTGCCAAGTGAACCCCTTCCATGGATAAGGGTGCCTGCTGTTTACTACATCATCCTAGGCGGTATAATCGGAACATTCTACTCGCGAGGTGTATTTTTGCGTAAAAACCAAGTAAAAGCAGTGACCGAAGTATTCTATGCGCCAGTACTTGTAAGTCTAGTTGTCATTGGTATTTTTGTTTTTGACCCTCACTCAAGCGATTGGTTGCGCTACCAGAGAGTTTCTATTGGTAATGGGGAATATTGGCGATTGATAACGGGGCACCTGTGTCATTTGGGCGAATTGCATTTGCTCTTTAATGTGCTTGGAATGTGGCTGGTTACTTTCTTGTTGTTTGATGTATTGCGAGGGTACCGGTGGTTTTTGATTTTTGGTTTCTGTGTCCTAGGTACGAGCCTTGGCTTATGGTACTTTTCACCAGAAGTTATTCGCTACGTCGGCTTGTCTGGTGCGCTACATGGTTTGGTCGTGGCTGGAGGGATACTTGATTTACGAAATTTGGTTCTAAACAATGCGGTTTTATTGGGAGGCGTGTTCGGGAAAATCATTTGGGAGCATTCTAGTTACTACGACAACGCAATGTCGGAACTAATTGGTGGCCATGTGCTAGTGGATTCGCATATGTATGGAGCCATTGCCGGGGTAGTGATTGGCGTGGCAATTGGTTTAAAGGACCACTTAGCTAAACAGATAAATAATGGCTGAATAGCGGGCAACTTTACCAATAGCAATAATTAGCAGTGAACGCGAAAACGATAGGCGTAGCCAGCCGGCCGCGAGGCAGAGGCCGTCACCAATAAGCGGTAACCATGAAAAGAATAAGGCCAATACGCCCCAGCGTTTCAGTAAACCCATTGCGCGCGCATTTTTCTCTATGATTTTTTTATCAAGAGGGAGCCGTTTAGCGATGAAATACCCCATTCCCCACGTGACCATTGCGCCCAAAGTATTGCCTGTACTTGAAAGCAGTAATAGAAGTTCGTTTGAATGCTGTTTCTCACTGACTAGGTAGGCGAGCAGCACTTCAGAGCCACCCGGCGCCAAGGTGGAAGAGATAAGGGCGCTTATAAAAAGCCCCCACAGTGACACTGTTTGCTCCATGGTTTCTGTCTGCCAGTTGTGAAACGTTTTTTTGGCGCTGTTAATCAATGAAAATGGATGGCCTAGAAAAACAAGAGCCGGCCACTGCCAGCCTTATACTCAGCGATTAATACATATAATTCAATGCTAATCATGTATCTAGCCGCACTGTAAGTTCAAGGTGTAGGCATACTCAGTTGGTATTTTTTTAACAATGGGAGGGAGCGGGGCTATCTTTACGAAACTGGTTTGACAGCTCTTTTTTATGGGCGTAAGTTGCTAGGTTACGTTGATGGGGAAAGTGAGTGATATCTTTAGAATATCTCTTAAGTGCACTTTTCTCGTGATTGCTTTAGCCGCCTTTAGCTCGCACGCTTGTGTACACCCTATACGCTCGGTGGGCAGAAGGCTTTTTGGTCATCACGAAAAGCTTTTGAGGGCTGCCCTTAATATGAAAGGGCTGACTATCACTGGCTCCCTAGGTAGAAAAAAAGGTAGAAAATAAAAGCGGTCTTTGTTCAAGGAAGATGATCAGAGAGCGTTTCTTCGCATTGTACTCAAATAAAAAAAACTAACAAGCGTTAAAGGAGCTCATAATGTCTAGCCCTCAACCTATTTTGGCTAGTGTATCTAGCCATCTGGAAAACAACCCCTATTTAGATACGCTTAATCGCCAAAAGGCAGCCTTTAAGCGTCGTGGGGCACCGACTTGCGATCAGCGTAAAGAAAACCTCACTCGTTTGCAAAAAGCGGTAATTCAGTATAAAGATCAATTAGTTGAAGCTGCCTGCAGTGATTTTGGACACCGTTCTCCCCACGAAACACTGGCCAGTGAAGTGCTGGCAGTAGCGGGCGAGGCAGCTGCACACAAAGGTAAGTTAAAAAAATGGATGAAGCCTCAAAAAGCGCCGTTTAGTCTTCAGGCAGCGGGTGCAAAGGGGCAAATAATCTACCAGCCAAAGGGTGTGGTGGGTATTCTCGGCGCATGGAACTACCCTGTTGCCATGATTTTTTCACCGCTTGTTGGGGTTTTAGGTGCGGGTAATAACTGCATGATCAAACCGCCCGATTTGACACCAGCGGTTGCGGAAGTAGCAAGAGAGCTGATTGCAAATAACT
>JAHRVS010000095.1 GCA_019090565.1 Gammaproteobacteria bacterium | reverse complement strand
CTCAAACCCAGTCAATTCATTGGCTTGCCTAGCCAGAACCGGGAACGAAGTATATCTGTACAATTATCGAATTACAAACTAAGCTGGCCCGTATACAGAGCAGCTCAAACTTGAGTTTCCCCGCTCTCAGCAGACATCCCAACAAGATTTTGTTAGAATCCACTTGGCTTAGAGAGGGCGCCAGCGTCATAACTGACAACGATGCCGCCTAACAAACTTTTCGCGCACCAAACACTCAAGACTTAATAATAGTCCCCCAAGATATATAAGGTAATTAAAATGGCAGAAAAAAAGGCTCAATTAACCATAAGTTCTAACAATACGGCTTTGGAGCTGCCAATATATGGAGGAACAATGGGGCCAGATGTAGTCGATGTTCGCAGCCTGACTGCCAACAACCTCTTCACCTACGACCCCGGTTTTGTTTCAACCGCCGCCTGCGAATCCAAAATAACTTATATAGATGGCGAAAAAGGTCAACTTCTCCACCGTGGCTACCCCATCGAAGAGCTGGCAAAACAGTCTGATTACCTTGAGGTGTGCTACCTGCTATTAAATGGGGAGCTTCCGAGCGAGAAAGAAAAGCAGTTATTTGTTGAAACCGTCACGCAACATACAATGGTGAACGAACAGCTCACCCATTTCTACAATGGATTTCGGCGCGACGCACACCCAATGGCCATTATGTGCGGTGTCGTTGGAGCGCTTTCAGCCTTTTACCACGACTCTCTCAACGTTCATGATGCTCGACACCGAGAGGTCGCGGCTTACCGACTTATAGCAAAAATGCCAACCATGGCAGCGATGAGCTACAAGTATTCCATTGGCCAGCCCTTCATGCACCCCCGTAACGACCTAAGTTATTCAGAAAACTTCCTCCACATGATGTTTGGTACTCCCTGCGAAGAGACAAAAATAAGCCCGACCATAGCCCGCGCCATGGATCAAATCTTCATACTGCACGCTGATCACGAACAAAACGCTTCAACCTCTACAGTGCGACTTGCTGGCTCGTCAGGCGCCAACCCGTTTGCTTGTATTGCAGCCGGTATCGCTACGCTATGGGGCCCCGCACACGGCGGAGCCAACGAGGCCGTACTAGACATGCTCACTGAAATCGGTGACGTCTCTCGGGTTGGCGAGTACATAGCCAAAGCAAAAGACAAAAATGACCCTTTTCGGCTAATGGGCTTCGGTCATCGGGTATACAAAAACTTTGACCCTAGAGCCACAGTGATGAGAGAGTCCTGCCACCAGGTCTTAAAAGAACTAAACATGGAGAACGACCCCCTTTTCAAGCTTGCACTGGAGCTAGAAACCATTGCCAGAGAAGATGAGTACTTCATAAAGAAGAAACTTTACCCTAACGTTGATTTCTATTCCGGCATCATTCTTAAGGCGATCGGCATCCCCACAAGCATGTTTACTGTCATTTTCGCCCTTTCCAGAACAGTTGGCTGGATCGCCCACTGGGATGAAATGATGGGCGATAGCTCTCGAATCGGCCGACCAAGACAGCTGTATACCGGCTCGACAGAAAGAACCTTTACGCCGATGGACAAGCGATAAACAAAACCCTTAAACCAATAACTGCTGCTAACTTGGATTCCTATTGTCTAGATTCTGATAGCCCCTAAGTTTCAGGTAGAGCAAAACCCGAAAGCCACCTCCATGGACGGAGTCGGCTCAGGCTTACTTAGGGGCCGAAGAACCCCAATTGCAACGCAACCTCTCCCCCCTCTTAGAGATACCCATACAAGTCCGCACAAGATCAAATTTACGTGACTTTAACCGGCGCCCAAAATGCGCCCAATACAACCGCTCAACCTACAAACCAGCCAATTAAATTCGGATTTATTGCTGTACATTCCGCAATAATGCATTAACCTAAACCAAGGACTAAAGCGCGTATTTGTCATGCGTAAAATACTCTTTTAGAAGTGGGACTAAAGGATCAAACAATGAAAAACCTTCAGTCTGTTCCACTATTCAAGAACCTCGCTACCGACGAGCTTAACCATGTACTGCAATATGCAGTAACCCGCTCACACAAGAAAAACTCCGTGGTAATCAGTGAAGGTGACGATACCGACTCACTTTATGTAATAGAAAGCGGAAGTGTCAAAGTATACTTAAGCGATGACAATGGCAAAGAGGTCATCATTAACACACTGGAAACAGGCGACTATTTTGGTGAGCTTTCTATTCTCACTACTGGCAAGCGCTCCGCTTCAGTCATAACAACCAGCAATTCGTCTTTTACCGTTATCTATAAGCGCGATTTCAAGGAACTACTCTTTAACCACCCTGACATTGCTTACGTCCTAATTGAAAATCTGGCCGACCGGGTCCGAGACCTGACCGACAACATAAAGAGCTTAGCCCTGAGTGATGTCTATGGTCGCGTCACAAAAACGCTAATGAACCTTTCAGAACCGCTCTGCAAAGAAAGCGCAGAGCAACGCGCTATCAGTAAGCGCCTAACCCAACAGGAAATCGCGAATCGAGTTGGATCTTCCCGAGAAATGGTGGCCCGCATTCTAAAAGATCTAACTTTGGGGGGTTACATTGAACTAAAAGACAAGAAAATCCTCATAAATAAGAAGTTACCCGAGCACTACTGATAGCAGCACACGGCCAGCAGGATTATCACTCCCTTACACCCAAAAAAACAGGTTGACAGATTGCCAGATCAAACCCAAGACCAAACAATGTACGTTGAATCATCCGGCCTATTCCGGCGCCTAGCAGCACTGGTCTACGATGGCTTTCTACTCGCAGCCCTCTGGTTTATCACCACAGGAATACTCGTGGTAATAAATGGTGGCGATGCCCTTTCGCCTTTGGTAAGCCAGCTTGTTTTACTCCCCGCTCTTATCGCAATTACTGTCACCTTTTACACTTGGTTCTGGACACATGGCGGGCAGACCTTAGGGATGAAAACCTGGAAAATACGCCTTGTTACCAGCTCCGGCACAGAAATACTCCCTAAGCACGCCCTATTACGGCTCCTTTCTTCCATCCTTTCTATAGCCTGCATGGGAGCCGGCTTCATCTGGGTGCTTATAGACAGCAAAAAGTGCACATGGCACGATCATCTTTCTCAGACCCGCGTCGTAAAGATCGACTAGATAAAAAAGGGGCGACCCGAAATACAGAGAGCACTAAATAGACAGGCCATCGCTTTGCTCTACAATATTTCCAACTTAAAACGATGCTAGTAGGCTTGTTTTACAGATCAAAGGCAATATCATCAGGGAGCGACAATAAACAAGTGCAAACACCTTATGCTCAATAGCTTATCCCAAGTTTTGCAAGGCTCTACTAACCACAAGAACCTTCAGCGGGTAAAAAGCACCTTTATTTTCTCTATCGTGTTAATCGCGGATATTATAGCGTCTATCGTTTATTATTCGATCGAAGACTCTCTCCCGATTGGTATTCATGTTGCTGCCATCAGCACGTCAGTCTTAATTGCCATACCCATCTACGAACTGGCACTTTATCTCCTTAAAATGATTGAAGAGAAGCAAGAAGCTCTCATTCTCGCACAACAACACGAAGCATCCGTTTCCCAAGAACTAAAGAAGCGCAACATAGCTTTTCAATCACTGCTACATACTAGTATATCTATGCAGCAATCTAAAGAACTGAGCGTTCTCATTGACCGCACCCTTAACGATTTGCACCCAACAATTCCTGAGTGCGGCTTTG
>JAHRVS010000094.1 GCA_019090565.1 Gammaproteobacteria bacterium | reverse complement strand
CCTGCTTTGGTGTTAAGAAGTGGGAATGTACGGTTGGGTCAAACAATAACGTAGCAACGTTTATTAAAGAATTAGTACTGGAACTTCCGGACGGTGAGAATGTGAACTTTCGCGCTGGGGGTTATGTGCAGCTGGAGTGCCCTCCTCATGTTGTTGATTACCATGATTTCGATATCGAAGAAGAATATCGTGGGGACTGGGATCGCTTTAAAATTTGGGAAAATATCTCGACTGTTGATGAAACGGTAGTACGTGCTTATTCAATGGCGAATTACCCTGAAGAAAGGGGGATTGTTAAGTTTAATATCCGCGTTGCGTCTCCCCCTCCTGGTACTCAAGGTTTGCCCCCAGGAAAAATGTCCTCATGGGTCTTCAATCTTAAGCCTGGCGACAAAGTAACTGTTTATGGGCCATTTGGTGAGTTTTTTGCCAAGGATACTGATGCGGAAATGGTTTTCGTCGGTGGTGGAGCAGGTATGGCGCCACTTCGTTCACATATTTTTGATCAACTTCTAAGGTTAGACAGCAAGCGTAAAATTACCTATTGGTATGGCGCAAGAAGTTTGAAGGAGATGTTCTACGTAGAAGAATTTGATGAGCTTGCTAAGAAATATGAAAACTTTAGCTGGCACGTCGCTCTTTCTGATCCGCAGCCGGAAGACAATTGGCAGGGGATGACAGGGTTTATACACAATGTTTTGTATGATAATTACCTGAACGAGCATGATGCACCCGAAGACTGTGAGTTCTACATGTGTGGGCCACCTATGATGACAAAGGCCGTTATTGATATGTTGATCGATCTTGGTGTCGAGCGTGACAATATTTTACTTGACGATTTTGGTGGGTAGGTACGCAGTTTATTCGCTTGCTTAGACCTCCTTGTTTAGAGAGTGCAGCTTGCTTGATGAATAGCTGTTTCATGCAGTGGGTGGCTTCGGCCACCTAGCTCTTAAGAACCGATGATTTTGAAATCCCAAAAAAAATTACTTTTCGGTTTAATTGGCCTGCTCCTTCTAGGGGGCGGTTTCTATGTTCTTCAAGGGGATTTTGAAGGGCTATTTTCTGATTTCAAAACCCATTCTCTTCAGCAGACGAATAAGCCGCAGGTTTATGGTCTGTCTGGCCCTACGATGGGTACGCGCTACAATATAAAGTTGGCGCTTTCTCCATCACGCTCTAAAGAAATAGATGCGCTATCCCAGGGTATTGCTAAGGCTCTTTTGGGTGTTGAACAGAGGATGTCGACCTACCGAGATAATTCTGAGCTAAGTCAATTTAATGTTTCTTCTCCTGGTGATTGGGTTCTCGTTTCTGATCCTCTTTTTCGGGTTATTTCTGCCGCTCAAGACTTGAGTAAGCGTTCTGCTGGGGCTTTTGATGTGACCGTTGGTCCCTTGGTCAATTTATGGGGTTTCGGGCCTGAACATAAATTGGATGAAGTTCCTACAGACGATGAACTTTCAAAGGCATTTCAGCGAGTGGGTTATGAAAAGTTGTTGCTGGACACTGCGCGAAAGCGCATAAAAAAGAAGGGAGATCTTTACCTTGATTTGTCTGCCATTGCCAAGGGTTATGGTGTGGACAAAATTGTTCAGTTATTGCGTTCTAACGATATTGAAAGTGCGTTGGTGGAAGTAGGGGGCGAAATAAGAGCTTTTGGCTTGAAGCCCGATGGCAAGGACTGGCGAATTGCAATTGAGTCACCAATAAGCAATTTACGGGCTGTACAAAAAATAATTGCTTTAAAAGACTCTGCATTAGCAACCTCTGGCGATTATCGTAACTATTTCGAAAAAGATTCAGTGCGTTACTCTCATACCATAGATTCTCGAACTGGGAGGCCTATTACTCATAAGCTGGCTTCTGTAACAGTTTTGCATGAAAGCTGCATGTTGGCGGATGGTTTGGCCACCATGTTTATGGCTATGGGGCCAGACGCCGCTATGAACTACGCAAATAATCACAATATTGCGATATTTATGTTGGTGAAAAGAGGAGATACCTTTGCGGAACTTTCCAGCAAAGAATTCGAAACGTTGTTCGGTGACTCTTGAGTTATATAAATAGGTGGTTGGAACTTGCTGTGCGGAGTTAGATATAAGGGCGCCACTAAAAAATAGTGATTTTTATGTGAGAGTAAGGAAGCCCCGAACGGGGAGTCGCAGAGTGTAAGGCAAGCATGAGGGTTTGAGTGCGAAGTTTATCCGCAATAAATGCGTATTTTTGGCCTAACTCCGATGGACTGTTAAGGTAGTATCTCTCTATTGGGTTATAGGCTTAGGTTTTTTTTGTAGAAAAGCAGCTCGGCATTTAAGGCGCTCTCGATATTCGCGTTATTTCGAAAGCCGTGCGCTTCTTCTTTGAATTCGAAATATTCAACAATCGTATTGTTTTCACGCAATGCTGAAACCATTTTTTGTGCTTGGTTTGGCGGTACTACTTTGTCTTGGGCGCCTTGAAAAAATATAGCCGGTGTGCGCAAACTGTTGAGATGGGACAGCGGTGAGCGGTCTTGGTATACCGCTGCTGATAGAGTGGCTTCATTCAATAGCTGCTGCACATAACAGGACTCAAATTTGTGGCACTCTTCGGCCAATGCTTTTAAGTCGCTGATGCCATAGTAGCTTGCTCCAGCATGAAAGGTATCGCTAAATGTGAGTGCCGCTAACGTTGTATACCCGCCAGCGCTGTGGCCTCTAATGATTAACTTTTCAGGGTGTGCGAGGCCGGCGTTAACGAGGAAATTGGCGGCATAAGAACAATCCTCTACGTCTGCGATACCCCATGCTCCGTATAGCTTCATTCTATTTGCTCGCCCGAAGCCTGTGCTACCTCGGTAGTTAACGTCAAAAACAGCAAATCCACGACTGCTCCAGAACTGAATGGATAAATCCAATGAGGAGCTTGCGGATGAGCTTGGGCCTCCGTGGGTTTTAATGATTAATGGTGGCGCATCAGGAGAGTGGTTGCTATAGCGTGCATTGGTAGGCGGGTAGTAGTAGCCGTTAATGATTGAGCCATCTTTTGTTTCAAAGCTTAGGCTTTCGCTTTGGCTAATATAGCCGGCATACAGTGGACTTGGCGGTGAGCCGGCTATTCGGAGCGTGGATTTCGTGTTGAGATTATGCTCGAGAATAAGATCTTCCCCAAGCTTTTGCCCCGCAAGGAAGAAAAGCTTATCTTTGTAAACATAGAGTTTTTTAATGTCAGGGTAGGGACCCAACAACGGCTTTAGTGCACTAGATTTTCCGAAACCCTGTTTTGAAATGTGGCCAATATGGCAGCCATTTTCATTGATGTATACGGCAATGATATCGCCTTGGTCGGTGATGTCGTAGGTATGTTGCCCCAATGCCCACATGGGCTTTGCGAACTCGGCCTGTGTCGGGCAGAGGGGGGTGGTAATCCCATCTTCAAAGCTGTAAATATTCCACCAATTACTTTTATCGGAAATAAAGTAGAGTGTATTTTGGCTTCCCCACCGTGGTTGAACAATTGATTCGTCATCACCTCCAGCGATGTGCGTTGAGTTTGCTAGGTCACCTGTTTCATCGAATTCAGCTAACCAGAGGTAGGTGCTATCCCAAGGCATGTGAGGGTGCATCCAACTTAACCAAGATAGCTTTGATCCGCAGGGGCTGATAGCGGGGGAGGCATAGAAATCAGCACCACTGGAAAGTGTTTGGCTATAACCATCTTTGGGGTATATGGCGACAAGGGTATTGATAGGCTTGGCGCTGGCAACTGAATGGTCCTCCATGACGCAGATAATGCGTTGCCGTGCAGCATCCCATACGGCATCGGCGTATCGAAAAGGCCCCTCGGGAGTGATAGCGCAGGGTGTAAGGGTGTTTGCGACATCACCGATGGCGAGGTGGTAAAGCCGTTGATCACTAAAGTTGCTAAAATAGAGGTCGATGCCTGTGTAAAGACAGGCCGCCCCCCCGTATTCATGAACCTTGCTGCGAACATTGTATGGACTAGGGGTGAGTTCAGAGGCTTTGATGGCACCCTTTGGGAGAGTATGAAGTGAAAGCCGCCCATTCTCTTCACTCATGCATTTGAGCCATAAAAGCGAACCCTTCGTACAGATAATATCGTGAACAGAGCTTCTTTGTTGGGCTACCATTGTTG
>JAHRVS010000093.1 GCA_019090565.1 Gammaproteobacteria bacterium | reverse complement strand
GTGATGATGGTGAAATGCTTCCTCCTGCTGAGTTTATTAAAGCGGCAGAGAAATATAACCGAATGCAGGCTGTGGATCGCTGGGTCATCAAGCACGTTTTCGAATGGCTGGATGACAACAAAGAAAACATGGACGACTTCAGTGGGCTTGCCATAAACTTGTCAGGCAACTCCATGAATGATGGCTCGTTACTCGAGTATATCTTTGAGATGTTTGTGGACTACAAGGTTCCAACGGGTAAAGTTATGTTCGAAATAACAGAGACCTCTGCAATTACCAGCTTAGATGATGCGAGTGATTTTATTCGCGAAATGCGCAGTATAGGCTGCCGTTTTGCTTTGGATGACTTTGGTTCAGGGCTATCTTCTTACGGTTACCTGAAGCACCTTCCTGTTGATTATGTGAAAATTGACGGCGTCTTCATTAAGGATATTGTCAGCAATGAAAGCGATTTCGCAATGGTTAAATCCATCACTGAAATGGTTAAATTCTTGGGCATGAAGACGGTTGCAGAATACGTTGAAACTGATGAGATTCTGGAGGTTCTGAAGGATATCGGTGTGGATTATGCGCAAGGTTACGGCATAGAAAAGCCAGTGCCCCTGAATCAGGTATTGGTGACTGGGGTCAACCTTCCCGGTTCTGCCGCATTATAATAATTTCCACCCCTGATAGTAACTTTTGTTATGTTGGCGTCCAGCCGCTAGGCGAGCCTGAAGTAGTGATATTTTGCAATATCGGCAGCATTGCTTAATGTTCTTTTTGATCCGCTAAACCCTTTTATTTGTATCGAGCATTTTGTCGTCGTTAGCACATCAAGGATCTACACTTGGCGACGAAACCCTCGGTTAGCTAGGATTTGGGCGGATTGGGCTCTAGATCTCCATAGTTTTCTTTCATAAACCGTGGCGAGCAAATGGCTAAAAAGACTAAATCCTCTTGGCCACAATTGCGAATACGCTGGGGGCACATGGGAGGGATTAGCACAATGTCACCAGCGGCTACCCTTTTGGCGCACGCGTCGTGTGTGCCCGGCTCACCAATTTGGACTTCTCCATGGCCGCTTAGTATGTAATAACGCTCTGTCGAGTGTTTTAAACGGTGCCAGCGCGTAGTGACACCGACTTCAACCCTGGCCTGAGCGATCGAAACATCTTGGTCATCACTTGAATTTGAGAGCTCTATGATGTGACACAGCTCTTCGGTAAAAAACTCTTCTTTATCGGAGAAGGGGATGAGGGTTCCTTTCATTGAGGCATGAGCTCCGTGTTTGTTAGAAAACCAGCATTGCAAGGAATAGACAAACCAAGTGGCTATTCAGTTTAGGTCGGTTTGCTCTCAGATTAGAGTATTCTAAGTAGCTATAGGGCTTGTTAAATCAGCCCTACTCAAGGTCTTGGCTTTGTATTAAATTCGTTGATAGTCTCTCGCGGACCAAAGCTTAGTGGCCAGTTCAAGCGCTTCGCTTTGAGAGCTGGCTTTTCTCATCAATAAAAGAACGATTGCCAAAGTTGCTGATATCGCTGATTCGCCATAGGCGGACCTCTCGGTGCCGCGCCAAACTCGTTGTAGTTTATTTATTTCAAAATCTTGCTCATTGGGGTTGCGGGCACTTAATAATGGCTCCCACTCCTCGTCAGCCAGGACATTGTTTTGCACTGAC
Source organism: Gammaproteobacteria bacterium (assembly GCA_019090565.1). GTDB lineage: Bacteria > Pseudomonadota > Gammaproteobacteria > Pseudomonadales > UBA3067 > UBA3067. Next base: position 1,318 of record JAHRVS010000093.1, on the reverse strand, counting down.
TGTACTAGGCAGCGGGCGTCAGGCTTTCTTTCTACTTCGCCACCTTCACCCTTAAATACGGCCATGCTTTTATAGCCAAGCTGTAGTGCTGCCTCTTGGTGGGAGGAGCGATAAGAGGGGTGGAAGATGCTGGTTACTATACAGGGTGATTGGCTCGGGTTAGCGAGCCGTACTAGTGTGTGAATAGGAGAGCGAACACCCAAGATGGGGCGCAATGCAACCAGTTCGCTCAGAGGAGGGCAGAAATCGTGAAGCCCCATATAGGAAAAGTTATTTTTATCGAGGGCCGCTTGAGCAGCCTCGACAGACATGCATGGGGAAATGCCCAGCTCGCGGAGGACCGTGTCTGTATATAAGCGATTTGGCGTATGCTCATTGGCGCCGTGCATAAAGACCGATGTGCCAGAATCGGCAAGTGCCAAAGCAGCCAAAATATACCAATTAAGCTGTTTGTGCTTGCCTGCATAACTGGGCCAATCTACGCTAGCATTCAGTTGTGCCACAGTGCGTTGGGTATATTCATGAGTGGCTTTTACAAACCCCACTAATTCTTCGGTGGTTTCTTCTCTAACACGAATAAGAATCAGGAAGGCCCCAATTTGGGCGTCCTCTACCTCCCTGTTGAGAATCATTTTCATCGCATTGTACGCTTCCCCCTCTGTGAGCGAGCGACCGCTGCGCTTGCCGCGACCAAGAGTTCGAACGTACTGTGCAAATGGGTGTTCAGGAGTTGAAGTAGATTTCGTCATAATCTGTGGCTATTGAGGCCTTGTTTACAGGCAGTTTGGTGGCTTTGGAAGGCCGGCAATCTTGCTGGCCAATTTCGCGGGGCTGCCGGGGAATAGTTTGAGAAGATAGATGCTATGGCCTTTGTCGGCCCCCAGTTTTTTAGCCGTCAACTTAACCAATGGTCGCATTGCTGGTCCATGATCAAAGCATTGATAAAATTCCCGCACCAGATGAATAACCTCCCAATGTGGGGCTGTTAGGTTTATGCCCTCGTTTTTGGCGAGAGTGTCTGCTGTTTCTGGGGACCAGTCGGAGAGGTTTTTGAGAAAGCCTTCGCTGTCGAGTTTAAGGGAGTTATTCATGCATGTGTTCTTAAAAGCTAGCCAGCTAAGCCCAGTTGTAGGTGCGTTGATGTTTGACAACGAGGTCGACAAAAGTGTCATAAGAGATTGAGCGGCCATTTGGTAGCAAGTTTGAAGCATCGACACCTCTGGCTAGCAGGTCATCCTCCAAAGCATAAAGCTTGCCTTTTTCCAGTAAAAGCGTCAGTTGTTCATAAGCCTCTGTGCCGGGCAGCAAAGAATAAATG
>JAHRVS010000092.1 GCA_019090565.1 Gammaproteobacteria bacterium | reverse complement strand
GCTCAATTGGCATAAACATCAATACAAACGAAGGGCTGCGCATTCCCACTAAGTTGGTGTAATCTTTTGAGGCAAGGTCATCAATATGACTCTTAACCGCTTTTACATGTTCGCTCATGGCCAAATTTTGGACTTCTTCGTTCGTGGCTGAAACGGACTTATCGTATGCCAGCAGTGACACCTTACTATCTATAATAATGTGCTTTTCATCAGGAAGCTTAATGAGATAGTCAGTTTGTTTCTGCTTGCCAGCCAAGTCCTTAAAGGAACTTTGAGCCTCGTAATGAGCATCTTCAATTAAACCACTCATTTCCAAGGTGCGCTTTAGTTGCGCCTCACCCCACGCCCCCCTTTGTTGCGAATTCCCTTTTAGGGCCGAGGTGAGATTACTCGCATCGTCTCCCATTTTCAAACCAACCTCGAGTACCTTTTTTATTTCTGCATTGAGGGTCGTGTTCCCTTTTAGGGATTCATCATGGATCGCATTGATACGGCTTTGAAAGCCATCAATTTGTTCCCGAAAGGGCTTAAGAAGTATTTCAATGCTCGCGCTACTGGTATCCGTAAATGACCGCCCCTTTTCTTCAAATATTTTATTTGCTAAATTTTCGAATTCTTTTTTTAACGTGGCCTTTTGTTCACCAAATTGATCTAATTGCTGCTGGTGGTTTTTTTCTCGTTCAGAGAGAGAGGTTTTAAGTTCGGTATATTCGGAGGAAACAGATGCAAACTGCACTTGAAGCGCATCATATTGCTCTTGTATCCGCCTTAGCTGCTGATTTTGTTCCTGATATTTTATGTCAATTTGCTGAGCTTTAACTTCTTCACCTTTCGCGTGTTTGTCCAGCTGAGCTCCAAGCTCTTTTTCTTTTAACAGGCTTTCCCGCTCAAGGCCTAAATGATCCACGGCACTATTTAATCGGCTTAGCAAGTCTTGCTGCTGGATTTTATTTTCAGTGAGCTCCGTTTTAAAGGCATGATTCTCTCGCTCTGCGGAGTGCTGTTTTGCGTTACTTTCCTCTAACAGTGTTTGCAGTTTTTGCGCAGCATCACCTTGGGACAAAAGCTGTTCACTTTGAGATTGAAAAAATGCTTCTAGCTTTCCATATTCCAGCTCAATATCACGCAACTTGCTCTGCTGACTAGTGTAATCACTTTGTAAGTTCGAATAGTCAAGACTCGTTCTGCCCTGTTTTTCCACTTCATTACCAAGCTGTAGCGCTATCTGCGATAGCTTTTTATTCATCCAGATGTAAATAATAAGGCCTACGACGGTGCCTATAATGGCCGCCACCGCACCCATGACTATTAGATTGTCAAATGCCAGGTCCACGTTGTGCTTTCTCCTTTCTGAATACGCTAATTGAAAATATCTTCGAGGCCGAGTGCTCTGACCAATAAGTTCGTTCATGCCTAATCGAACTTAAACAATTTTTATAAAAATCTTTGTGGGTTCCTAATAAAAAATCTAGGCAATGCCCCTGCATTGCTTTTATAGCCGCAGCAAGGAGCGCTTAACCATACAGCTTATTCGAAGCGCCTTTCCCTCTAATCCACCCTATGGGCTCCACTCCATCCGCTTGTTTTAAACGCAACTTGTTTTTCCTCTCCCTAAATTGCTCAAGGAAAAAAAGCGTGCCCGCTGCATCAAAAAAGTATTCCTGAAAGTGAGAAACGGAATCAATCCAATTCTCAGGTTTAATACCCAAGCGCTGGAGAATGGGTGGTAACTGTTCATCAATAGCCCCGCACTTGTCCTCCCTCAGTGAATGCCCTGCCCAATCGACCAACTCAAAATAGTCCTGCCGTGTAAAAGGAATCCCTTCTGATAACGCTGCGGAAGAGCTGCCGCTTAAGGCCTTTAGCGGCAGCTGCTTGAGGCCGGGACTCCACTGACCCACAAACTCTCTTTTGACTTTCTTAACCAGCGCTCTAATATCTGCTCATGATCCAAAGAACTGGCTTCATCCTGATTAATAAATAACACCACATGGTAGTGGTTAGACATAACCGCGTACGCACACACATCAATAGCAAAGACGGACGACAGGAACTTAATACGTTCAACAAGCCACAACTTACGGTGATCAAAGTTTTGACCGCTCTGATAATCTTCGCCGCATAAATAAGCCCGACGAACACAACGGGATATGCAGTGGTAAAACGGCATATCTTCAACAGCCACTAGTTTTTTGCGGGCGCGGGTAATGGTTATGCCTTTGAGTAAATGCATGCATCAATGTTTAGCTTGAAAGGCTAACACTAACCCTGAAAATTTCCAATATTTTTCTGGATGTCCTTTAGTGTGCTATATACATCAAAGGAGCCAGAGTAAATGATATTTGAACAGGTAAGGCTCGACTAAGAAAACAAAAAATCAGAACTGATGACTGAGAGGTAACGACTAAATAAATGCGTGCGTTTTGCTGGAAGCATTAAATCGGCGATAATATTAATATAAGAGAAAGAATAGGATATATGCTTTTTCTCAATAGGCAGGTGGGCAAAATCGCCTGTGATCTCACTTTCAAGTGATATTTCAAAGGGAGATACTTAGAAGCTAAGCGATATTTTCCAAGCGTTTCCTTTTCCGTAGTTTGGCCAACTGTTTGCAATAGATGGAGTCAAACTCGGCGGTGTTGCCGACCCATGCTTCTATACAGGCACCCATGTGTTCCTGTATTGGGGGGGGGTGGGTGAAACAATACCAAAAAACACAAGTACCACGTTAATGCTATAAACCAGCAGCCTGTAATCTTGCCATGTGCTCCATATAGATATTGATGGGTTCATTTTCTTCACCAAACCCATCAAGCCCAAACATTTGATTTATTTCATCCAAGTGATTGTGCGGGTAATCATCTCGTATTACGAGCCCTAAATGTGCGCTACAACGACCAACAAGGCCATCATTCGCTTCTTTAAAGGCAAGCCCCGTAAACCATAATAAAAGATCACTGGGGTCAATAATTGTTGTCCATTTCTGGACGCCCCCCCATGAATAATATCGAATGCCGTTCACTTCATAATCCCCTTCACCGCAATCATCAGGAACCGCCTGGGGATAAAGCTTATTAAATTTAACCAGCCCGCTTGCTGTGAGAGACCTCATTGAGGCGAGTCCATCCTGAGGAAAGCCTCCCGAAGTAAATAGATCAATTACGTGGCCAAATATACTGACGACCCAACCAAGAATTTTTGCTCGCTTAGTATCATCACCGCCTGTGGCTTTTTGAATTAGGTCTGCTAACTCACTTCCTTTATGTGGCGAAGCCACTCCTGTAACACTAGCGACTAAATCGGGACGCATCGCTGCTACATAACGAGCGGTTAAACCACCCTGACTATGACCAATCAAATTCACTTTACTCGCAGAAAACCGCTTTAGCTGTTGCTCAATTTGAATGATGAGTTGTTCGCCTCGTATTTCTGTCGAGTTCACAGCAGAAACTTGTGATTCGTAAACCATAATCCCAGCTTCCTCTAGCTTACTCGTAATACCAAACCAGTAAGGCGTAATGCCGAGAAATCGATCAAAACCACCCCATCCATGCACCAGCACAATGGGATATTTTGGAACAGACTGAACCTCTTGAGCTTGCACAAATGAATACGGTAGAGCGAATAAAAAACCGAAAACAACCCATCCAGAAGGCAATAGTTTAAAATAGGACATAGAGAACCCCTACTTATCTAGATTAACGAATTGTTTTAGATACATGTTGTGCCAAACTGCCTACCTCAGTAGCCTCGTAAAATTATCCAGGTCAAGACTTAATAGCTAACGAAATAATAAGTTAGCACGACTAAGATAGCAAGCCGAGCGCCCCTTGAAGGAGGCTCTAGAGAGCGGCATTTTTCAAGTTAATTGTCGCCCTCATCTACCCAGTTTTTATTAATTCTATATTCTCTTTTTCCGGATTTAGAAACACTGAATTGGGTAGTTCCCCGTATAAGGCATCTCTAAAAATTGCGGCTTAATGTGTCATGGTTGCTTCATGATCACTGATGGGCACCTCTAAAAATAGTAATTTTCACGCGAGAGCAAGAAAGCCCCGCATGGACGACTGCATGGATTCAGGAGGTAGAACAACGCAGGACACAATTGCCGAGAGCCGCAGTGTATAAGACATACACGAGGATTCGAGTGCGGAGCTTATGCACACGATGTGCTGTATGCCGGTTTTGCAGGAGCCTTTCAACCGGTGATGCAGCTATCGCGTGAAAAGTGCATTTTTAGAGGTGTCCTGATGCCTTTTTAGTTAGCGCAAGGCTGATAACGCGAAAGTAAATTCGCCCGCTAGTGGAGCCATGATTTTGCCTAGCTCAAAACCGAAGCAGCTTTTTGCTTTTAGGAACAAGGCGCCCATACTCTCCCTGCTCTCACAAGAGAGAGGTGCTCAGTAAGATCAAGACCATATTGCCCCAGCTGACTCCAAATAAATGGTGAATATAAGCAGCAAGAGTGTAATGACCCAAATCAAAATATAAATAAGCATAGTACGTTTTGCATTTTGCTGAGCCTTCCACGCAAGAGGAGCGATTCCGCGAAATAGAAATACCAGTTTACATGCGAGATTTACACAAACCACGTTTACTGCAAACAACAAACCGGCGCCTGCAGCTAAATCCATTCTCCCATAGCCCAACATAAGGCCGAAAGTTGTAGCTGGCGGCAACAAAGCGACTGCCACCATGACCCCGACTAGTACACTGGATAAGCCGGTCGCCAGTGAAAGGGCTGCAGCAGCACCGGATACCAGAGCCAAGGCAGCAGAATCTAGCCCAACATCCGTGCGTGCTAATAGCTCGGTACTCAAGATATCGCCCCGCCATAAAAGGCCAATACCCGCAGATAATGAAATCGCAACCAACACCCCTACCAACAGCGATATAAATGACCGCCACATTAATTCTGTATCTGCCAACGCAGTTCCTAGGCCAAATGCTAAATTCGGACCCAGTAGTGGCGCAATCACCATCGCCCCGATTACGACGGCCACATTATTTTCAATCAGACCAATGGCGGCAACAATAGTAGATAGCACTACCAATAGAATAAAGTTCCAATCCAATCGTGCATTTTTTTGCACTGTGGAATACAGCGCTTCTCGCGCTGCCAATGCACTATCTTCTTTTTTTCGCTCGTCTTCATCCTGCTTTGGTAAAGAAAGCTCTATGGGCATAACTAAAATACGTGCCTGAGGGTGGGTGCCCAATACTGTTTGAAGACCATCGAGGGTAGATTGTAAGCGATCATCGCTGGTTAATAGGCGCGCATTTTGAAGCCCTTCTTTATCAGTGAGCCCCAGACGAAAATCTTGTGCCTGCTGCTGTGAAGCAACGGCAGTAATGATTTTTATATCTGATGAAGGCGCAATTATTTCTATTAATTTCAATTTTTCACCTCGGCGAATTCGCCTCGCCAGCAGACTGTTGGAATTTGGCGGTATTCATCGTTAATTATGGCTCTTCTCCCGCTCAATGGAGTAAAAAAGGTATTAACCTATAGTGGCATAGTTAATTTGGCCACCGAGCTAGAGGCTAACTTCATACAAACCAAGCGCCACTGCGGCTAATTACAACATAACGATGCATCATCAACACAGAGCGAGCGAGCATAAATGCTGTGAGCGACAACCATAG
>JAHRVS010000091.1 GCA_019090565.1 Gammaproteobacteria bacterium | reverse complement strand
GCTTTTTCGGCTACCGAAACAAATTCCTTGCTGCGGTGGCTCATCTCCATTATTGAGCTAATGCCTTTTGATTGCCAATCTAGCAATTCACTTTGAGCGCGTTCAAGAACGGCTTGTGGAAGCGCCGCAGGTCCTGCACAAAAATTATACGATCGTGCCATATTCCAATAACCCTTTAATGCTGAGTACTGTAACGCAGGTTTTTAACCCTTATCACCTTCGATTTCATTCGTATCACCGCTAGAGTCCGTTGAATCCGAACTTTGGGTTGGCGAGTCGTCAGCTGAAGACCCCTCTGCGGGAGGTTCCCCTTCTTCTTGCTCTTCACTCTCCTCTGGCTCGTCAATCCGCTCAAGGCCAACCAGGTGCTCACCCTCTACAACCTTTATAAGCGTAACGCCCTGAGTATTACGGCTTTGAAGCGAAACCTCGTCCACCCGGGTACGCACCAATGTGCCCTGGTCGCTGATCAACATAAACTCATCGCCATCAAAAACCTGCACAGCCCCAACAAGCGGCCCGTTGCGCTCGGATATTTGCATTGCGATAACGCCGCGTCCACCACGGCCTTTTTTAGGAAACTCTTCTACTGAGGTCCGCTTCCCAAAGCCATTAACACTCGCTGTCAAAACTTGGCCGCCTTCAGCTGTCACAATCAAAGAAATCACCTTGGCACCATCAGATAAGCGAATACCTCTGACGCCGCGAGCAGTTCTACCCATAGGGCGAACCGCCTCTTCACTGAAACGCATCGCCTTGCCATCGCTGCTGAACATCAAAATATCGCGCGACCCATCGGTAATAGCAACGCCCACCAATTTGTCATCATCATTGAGCTCCACCGCGATTAAGCCACTGGGGCGTGGTCTTGAAAATGCTTCAAGTGCCACTTTCTTAACGGTGCCGTTACTGGTGGCCATAAATACGAACTGGCCAGAACTGTATTCTCTCAAAGGCAAAATCGATGTGACGCATTCGTCTTCACTGAGCGGTAGTATATTCACCAATGGCTTACCACGAGACCCGCGGCCAGCTTGAGGTAACTGATAAACCTTTAACCAGTACACTTTTCCCCTATTAGTAAAACAAAGAATGGTGTCATGGGTACTGGCTACGACGAGGTGTTCAATATAATCCTCATCTTTCATCGCCGTCGCTGATTTACCGCGACCACCTCGTTTTTGCGCTTGATAGCTGTCCAGTGGCTGTGTTTTAGCGTAACCGCCATGAGAAACCGTTACGACCATGTGCTCTTCAGTAATCAGATCTTCGTGAGTAAGATCAAGGCGAGAAGTAATTATCTCAGTCCGACGCTCATCGCCATACTGGTCTCGAATAGCTTCAAGCTCTTCTCGAATCACCTTCATTAATAAATCAGGGTCAGCCAATATTGCTATCAATCGCTTAATTTCTTCAAGAATCTCTTCGTACTCAGCAACCAGTTTTTCTTGCTCTAAACCGGTTAAACGGTGTAACTGCAGGTCTAAAATTGCTTTTGCCTGCGATGGCGATAGGTGATACTGACCTTCACGTAGTCCGTAATTAATATCAAGGTTCTCTGGACGAGAAACGTCCCCGCTACCTGCTCGTTCCAGCATGCCAGCGACAGACCCTGGAGGCCAGCCTTTGGAGACCAGCTTCTCTCTGGCCTCGGCAGCGTTGGTTGATGCCTTGATCAAAGCAATAACCGGGTCAATATTATTCAGTGCAATAGCAAGGCCTTCTAAAACGTGTCCTCGATCACGGGCTTTTCTCAGTTCAAAGACCGTTCGACGCGTCACCACTTCACGGCGATGAGAAATAAAGGCTTCTAGAATTTGTTTAAGGTTCAAAATTCTGGGCTGCTGATCAACCAGAGCAACCATATTGATTCCAAACACGGACTCTAGCTGCGTTTGTGTGTAAAGGTTATTAAGAACAACCTCTGACACTTCACCCCGCTTTAGGTCGACAACGATACGCATGCCGTCTTTATCAGACTCATCACGTAGTTCAGAGATGCCTTCAATTTTCTTATCTTTAACAAGCTCGGCAATTTTTTCTATAACTCGAGATTTATTGAGCTGATAGGGGATCTCGGTAAAGACGATACTTTCTCGTTCAGTCTTCGGGTTGATTTCAATGATGCTGCGTGCGCGCATGTATATACGCCCTCGCCCCGTCCTGTACGCCTCTAAAATCCCCGCGCGTCCATTAATAAAGGCCGCAGTTGGGAAGTCAGGCCCCGGGATGTACTCCATAAGGTCATCAATGGTAAGGCTAGCATCAACCATCAGGGCAAGTGTTGCGCTCACGACCTCGGTTAAATTATGAGGAGGAATATTGGTCGCCATGCCAACAGCGATGCCCGAGGAACCGTTCACCAATAAGTTGGGAACCCGAGTCGGTAATACCTCTGGAATCTGCTCCGTGTCATCATAGTTTGGAACAAAGTTGACGGTTTCTTTTTCAAGGTCAGCCAGAAGTTCGTGGGCGATACGCGCCATACGCACTTCGGTATAACGCATCGCTGCTGGCGAGTCACCATCGACAGAACCAAAGTTACCTTGGCCGTCGACCAGCATGTACCGCAATGAAAAAGGTTGGGCCATTCGTACAATCGTATCGTAGACCGCTGAGTCACCATGAGGGTGGTATTTACCAATTACATCACCCACCACACGGGCAGACTTTTTATAGGGTTTATTCCAGTCGTTGCTCAACTCGTGCATTGCAAACAAGACTCGACGGTGAACAGGCTTAAGGCCGTCGCGCACATCGGGCAAAGCTCTGCCTACAATAACGCTCATAGAGTAGTCAAGATAAGATTTTTTTAGCTCATCTTCGATATTGACATGCAGTATTTCTTTGGCAATTCCGGCCATATTTTAGCGTCCAATTCCTACTTATAAATCATAACCAATGCACCCTGAATGACCTTCATGCAGCCCAAACAAGCGCGACCCACTTAAAACCGGTAATTCTACCATAGTCTTAAGCACTTAACGAAATATCATCCCAGCACCCCCTTT
>JAHRVS010000090.1 GCA_019090565.1 Gammaproteobacteria bacterium | reverse complement strand
TTTTTGATTTATAGCCATAGTATATTTTTGAGTCATTAAGGCCAATGTTTTTGATGGTGTGTATGGCCCCGGCTGGGATTAGAACCTCTGCCCCTCCTTTTTGTAAAAATGACGCGCTATCAATTATGAATTCGTATTTCCCTGCTTCCATAAGAACCAGTTCATCTTTGTCATTGTGGACGGCTTCGTCAACTGAGTCACCAGACTTAATAGTACCAATCCCAAAAGAAAACCCTCTGGCTGACCAGTTTTTTTCCAGCTCATCTATATTCATGACGACTTCTCCGGTGTGACGGGCTCTGACTTATAACGTTAAGTTAAGCGGTAAGCTGCTTTTTGTTTGTCCGAGCGCAGCGGCTTGAACGTTTTTTAGGGATTTTTTTAGCGATTATGAAAATGCTGCTGTCCTCGCTGTACATCAGTTACCGGAGAAATAACTGGTGAAAAGGTAAGGGCAATTAGTGCTATTACTCCTATAATTCCAGCCACTATTCGATAGTATTTTCCTGTTGGAGCTTTACCAATTATTACACTTTTAATGAATTTTGCATGTACCAATAAGTGGGCAGACATAAGCAACAAAAAAATGACGGAAAGGTAAAAATGAATATCGCCCCATTCGTGTCTAGATAATCCCCAAACCTGATCTCCACCACTTCTTGGTGGTAATGTGATTTTAAGAAAAACACCAGTAGAAAGCATTGACATTAATGCTACAAATGAAAATAAATCAAGGACCTTTGTAAGCGTAAATTGATTCATAGTCTTATAGTCCTATTAGAATTATATGCATCACGTTACAGATAACTGGATGACAATGGGCATGAAGGCGCGCAAGCATTACTATTCCATGTCCATCGCACTGGTTAAAGGAGCAGTGCCAAGTTTCGTTGCACGACGCAACCCGTACTTTAATGCTTGTAGTTTACCCTGACTGAACACGACAAACTACCCTTCAAATTCGCCTAAAACAAAGAGTTATACTTTCAAAACTTGGTCTTATTAACGTTAGTCAATCCATATATCAATAAAGAATCATGCCATATTCAGTCAGGCGTCCTAGTCAATCACAAATAAATCAATAACATTTTGTGATTTTCACTTGTTAAATAACTTTGCTCACATAAGACAATACTATACTCAAACTTAATGCACTCCCTAGTGTGGATATAACGATAGCTGCGGCTACTGGAGCCTCACAGGCCTGGTATTTTTTTGAAAAAATATACGCACTGATACCAACTGGCATAGCGGAAACAACTAATGCAGTAGAAGCCCACAACGGGTCTATAGTAAACACCTGAAATAACAAAAGCCAAACAAGTAGAGGTAAGAACAGTATTTTCAAAGTAACCATCAAAAATGCTGAGCCCACATGTCCTTTTATCTGATAGCGATAAAGCGATGCACCAAGTACAAACAAAGCAGAAGGTATTGCGGCATCTGCTATAAGCGACAGTGACTCCTCTAACGGAGCGTATATCGGAATATTGCTATAATTAATGATTCCTCCGGCAATTAAGCTGCCTGTGATAGGGTTCGTCACAAGTTGTTTTAGCAACAATACTAAGTCATTTAAACCGTTTGAAAGTGTCAAAGACCCTCTTTCTGCGATTATTGTACCTATAGTAAAAAGGGCAAGATTATGGACTGAGATAATGATAAACAAGGGCAAAAGAGATTCCTCACCAAGTGCTAAACTACAGACCGGGATGCCTATAATGGTAGCATTGGAATATGCGGACCCCATGCCGAAAACACTTTGCTCAGACGGGTTATATTTAAAAATAGCCCTTCCAAGGCACGCGCCAATAAGGTAGACCACCAATACAGAAAAGTAATAGGAAAAAAGAAATGTCCATTCCATGTTATCAGGAATTTTAACTTTTGCTGTTGCGATAAAAAGGAGCGAGGGTATTAGATAAGAAAAAACAAACTTGGAAATTGCGTCGCATTCCTGCTGCTTAAGGTAACCTCGATTTGCTACTCCATAACCCACCAGGGCTATAGCCAAAATGGGAAAAATTGTTTCAATAACATCCATGCTTACTGTGCATTCCTTAAATTTAACGCCTTTGTCAGCCGCGTTTTGGTTGTAGTGAATTTTTGTGCAAAAATGGCCGTAGGCCATGCACAAATCAGGTCCGCTCGATATTCTTTACGCCAACGAGGAAGCATATAAACATGAATATCAAGCTTTTCAGCAACATCGTTGCTTGTTATACCATCAAGATAGGACATCTCAACAGCAGCAGCTTTAAATTCCAGAGAGTATTTCCAGGTACGGCGAGGTTTGTTGTACTTTGGCATAGGACACATTTTCCTTAGTTAGGATTTTGTGTCCGTTAAAGCGGGGGAGGTTCATCATCCGACTGCATGCGCTTGTTAGGTGGCTCATTGAATGCGACCTTAACCAGCGGCAATGTTAAAGATCTCTCGTAAAAAATAAGCAGTGAAATATGCGAGTGATGCTGCCGCCCCTCCTGTCAGTAGTGTACGTATTCCAGATAGAAAAACAGGCTTTGCCAGCGCAAGGCTTTTAAGCATACCGATTAAAAAGAACATTGTGCCAGCAAGAAAGGCACTAATTAAAAATTGTTGATTCATCTCCAGCGATGACACGATATAAGGCATCAACGGTATTGCACCAACTGTAACGAATGCCAGGAAAGTCACTCCGGCAGATATCGAGGGATTTTGTGTGGTTTTGCTAAGGCCGTGCTCCTCCACAAGCATTATTTCAAGCCATATTCCTTTGTCGGCGGTTATTGTGTCTACGACTTTTTCAAGTAGCTCTCCTTCAAAACCTTTGGCTTTAAATATTTGCCTTATTTCTTCTCGCTCACCTTCGGGAACTTCTTCAATGTGTCGCTCTTCCGATTTTTTGATACTTTCAAAATATTCCTTTTCTGCTTTACTGGATTCATAGTTACTGATAGCCATGCTAAAGCCATCAGCAAAGAGGTTTGCGAAGCCGAGAATCACCGCGACAGAAGATGGAAAACCGGCGCCAACAGATCCAGAAACTACGGCAAATGTAGTTATACACCCATCAATACCGCCCAATACAGCGTCAGAAATATTTTGTCTCTTGGGGCCCAGGGATAATCGCTTTCGAATCATCTCAGGGTGGTGCTCTCTAATAAGTTCCTCTTTATTTACGCTTTTCACCTGGGCCGTCTCCAACGTTGTGCTACATGGCTCACCTAACGTCGCAATCACGCGCTCGTCGCGTGCGTTGCTTTGTTAGTGCTAGGCTTAGCTTCCATATTACATATGGCATTTATATGAACTAGAGCACTGTCCATGACAGAAAACCCACACTCTTCTCCATCGAAAGCAAGACACAGATCAGTACCGGCTAAAACGATAAGCTCGGCACCTTGCTTATCACACATATTTTTACCCGCCAAGAAAAATAATTCTCGCTGGCGGCGACATACCTTTCCCGTGGTAGCCATTTGTATATATTCATCGCTTACAGAATCAAACTCGTCTCCAAGAGGCACCACGATTTCAGTAGACGAAATTCCACCAAACAACCTTGACCCCATGGAAACTCCATGGCCAAGCAAGCCAACTTTTTTCAACCCTTTTTTAGTAAACTCAGATTCAAGAGCATCTATTATGTTTATTACAGGAAGTGGAGATAGTGCCTCAAATTCCGAAACACAAAAATGACCAGCTATTGACGATATTACTATTACGTCAGCACCCGCTTTCTCTAATCTTTGAGCCATGTTAAGAAATAGTCTGGCCTGGCTGCCTGATGCTTTTGAGGCAATATTGTTAATTACATCACTCGCTTCGGCGTGAACAATAGTTAGCTCCAATTTCTTGTTCGCAGCCTTATATGCCTTAATAAGATTGCGATAATAGAACTCCGTCGCAGCTGGGCCAATTCCACCGATCATACCTACGTGCATTATAGATGCTCCTTAACTTATTTTAATCAATAACGTCATTGCTAATGGGCCGACTAAAGTCGAGCGTAAAGAGATCCAACCGTAGGCGTTCATTAAGCAACTTGTTAGGATTTTATTTGGTAATCTTTAAAGACATGAGAATATCTTTTACGATTTTGTCACTTTTTTTTTCTCGCGGCCAGTGTGATACATGAAGATCTATACAAACACCATTATTTACAAAAAAAGCATGGCCATTTGCTGTTTTAAAAGGCTGGCCTCTATACTCTCCCTCTGAATAGTGTGTGGCATAAATTGCTTTACTATTTTTAAAGGTATTAATAGTTTCTTTCATCAGCATTGGATTTTTCTGTGCCTTACCCCAGTAAAAATCGAAACATTCTTTATGACTACCGGTAGCTTCGATTTCGGTATTTACACTTAAAGTAACCCCGGTTGTAATGCTTGAACCGGTATACCTAAGCAAACGGCCTTCAGCCTGACTTTTCGTAGCTGTCATGGGGGGAGTGTCTAAGCTCAAGCTCCAACCCTCGCCGGGGATTGTGATATATGTGCTTTCTGAAAAAGCCTGATTCGATACTAATAAAAGTATTGCTGAGATGTATTTTATGATTTTCATTTCACTATTCCTTACTGTACATTTGAGCTTAACGCCTAGTTTAAAAGGCGCGCGGATTTTTACGCGTCCGCTTTGAAATGCTTGTTATATGCTTTCACAGTAATTCCTTAGTACCAGGCCAATCTTTACCCGATGGCAGGTTTCTTTTAAAAAGTAAGTCGCTAACCGGAGCATATTTTTGGGAATAGAGCTTTGCTAGCCTTTTACGATTTACTCGAGCCACATACATTGGTGGAGGTTTATCCCAGCCCCAACTCATTACTCCCGGAGTTTTCGCGTTTTGATGCTCCAGAATTATGGCTCTAGTTAGCGCACTCTTTAACTCCCGCTGAGTCATGATGCCGATGGGTTTTCTTGCTTGATTCATATTTGCATATAACGTCGCGTTCAGCCGCGGACAAGCTTGTGTGCTTTTTGTGGTAAAGAGGCTGGCTGGCCTGGTTATGCGCTTTTCTGGAGCAAAGAGCGATCATCTTTATCGTCCCAGCACATTGAGCTAATTAACCATGTACCGCCATTTTTAATCATTTGAAATAGATTAACACCATACCGAGTTTGCGATCCATTTTTGCCTACAAAAGTAAGCTCATATTCCGAGCTTACTTGAGCAACACGACCAAATACTTCGGCTGTATTTGATAGCTCCCGCTCTTTTATTGAAACGATATTTCCGTTATCAATATTTGAAATAATCATTGAGATATAATCTGGAACAGATTTAATAATAGGTGAATCACCTTTGTTATTTATAAACAAACCTTGTTCAATAAAACATGAGTTCAATAAGCCAATATCTGGCTTACTACCTTCTGAAAAGGATATTCCTTCATAAACTCTTGCTGGTATTTCCTTAAGCATTTTTCTTCCTTGTAGATCCATTATTTACAAACACTCAACATTAATTTCGCTGGTGTTTCCCACAAAAAGTAGACACCGGATTAGGCGCACTCTTCGTAATAATATTTCTCATACTCAGCTGGACTCGAATAATTATTTGCCGAGTGCTT
>JAHRVS010000007.1 GCA_019090565.1 Gammaproteobacteria bacterium | reverse complement strand
TATATAAAGCATGCACGAGAATTCGAGTACGGCACTTTGCACACGATGTGCTGTATGCCGGTTTTGCAGGAGCCTTAACCGGTGACGCAGCTATCGCGTGAAAAGTGCATTTTTAGAGGTGCCCTTAAGTATCCCCCGCTGAATATCATTAAGTGTATAGACGCCGCTGTCCAGCACCCAAGCAGTCACCATGCTGGCGGGCGTCACATCAAAAGCCGGATTAAATGCGTCAGCCTTTTCTGGACTCCAGCTTACTTCGCCAAAGCTGCCCCTCACCCCAGTGACTTCGGCCTTTGCTCGCTGCTCTATGGGGATGTGTTCTCCGCTTTTACAGTTTGCATCCACCGTGGTGCAAGGCGCAACAACGTAAAAGGGCACGGCATGAAAATGGGCAAGTACGGCAAGGTTATACGTGCCCACTTTATTGGCAAAATCCCCGTTGGCGGCAATGCGATCAGACCCCACAAATACTTTGTCCACTTTGCCCGCTTGCATTAAGGAGGCGGCCATATTGTCACAAATTATTTGATAGGGAATACCTGCTCGCTCCATTTCCCAGGCCGTTAATCGCCCGCCCTGCAGCAGTGGCCGAGTTTCGTCCACCCAAACTGAAACACCTTGGCGAATCCGCCATGCTTGCGTAATCACGCCAATCGCCGTGCCTACGCCCGCAGTGGCCAAGCTTCCCGCATTACAGTGGGTCAGCAGCCGGTCATTGTCCTTCACCAATGCAGCGCCATTGCTCGCCATTGCCGCACAAAGCGCTTGGTCCTGTTCGAAGAGCTCTTCTGCGCAGGTGATACTGGCCACTTGCCAGTTTTGTTGCCGCAAGGCGACAGCCATGCGATCCATGCAATGCATCAGGTTTACGGCTGTGGGCCTTGCTTGTCTGAGCCTTGCCACACCGTCCAAAATATCGTTGTGCGGCTGCCCTTGCTCCACCAAACACGCCACCAATAGGGCGGCGCCGACTCCAATCAAAGGCGCCCCGCGAATTTGCAGTGTTTGAATCATAGTTTCCATCATTTCCACCGTTTGGCAGACCCGCCAAGTTTCTTGGTGTGGTAAAAGGTGCTGATCAAGCACAAGTAACTTTCCAGATTCATAACGTAATGCGGTAGATGTCAGATTTTTCATAATCATTTTCGAGACCTGGATGCAGGTTTTTATAGGGGCGGTTCGAAGGCGATGCGTTATTTCGGTGTAACGCGTCAGTGAGCCCGGTGACGGCTCAGGTTGTGCTAATTTGAGCGTTAGCTGAACAGTTAAATTCAGCTTGGGTTTAAATAAGCTACGGAGTGCCGTTCAACCCAGCCAGCGGGATAGGTCAAGCTTTTCGGTCATAGGCGACGAAACTGTAGTCATACTCATTCGGGGGCTCCGCAGAAAAGTCTTCGCGAGCAACTTCCTGCCACTCATCGCTGTTGTACTCTGGAAAAAAAGCATCTCCAGGCACGTCTTCGCGCACTTCGGTTAAGTACATTCTGTCTATTTTCGGCAACATAAGGCCGTAAATTTCAGCGCCACCAATCACCACGACCTCCCCACCCCCATCAATCAACAGAAGGTTTTCAGCGCGCGTTATGGCACTTTGTCGGTCGTGAACAATGTGACAACCAGGGTAAGTGTAATCTTTATCCCGCGTGATAATAATATGCGGCCTTCCCGGCAATGGTTTACCCAGAGATTCGAAGGTTTTTCGCCCCATAATGAGGGGTTTACCCATAGTGACCCGTTTAAAATATTTTAAATCTTCGGGTAAATACCAAGGCAGTTTGTTATTTCGTCCGATCGTTCGGTTTTGTGCCATTGCGGCAATTAAAGATAACTTCATAACTGGCTCCTTAAACGGCCACCGGCGCTGAGATATGAGGATGGTGTTGATAGTTTTCCAGCACAAAATCTTCAAATTTGAAATCAAAAATAGATGTTTGCTCTCCCATTATTTTCATCTTTGGCAATGGGTAGTGCTCCCGCGCTAGTTGTATTTCTGTTTGCTCTAGGTGGTTTGAATAAAGGTGCGCGTCACCAAAGGTATGCACAAAGTCTCCCGCCTCTAAACCCGTGACTTTTGCCATCATCATGGTTAACAAGGCATACGATGCAATATTAAAAGGCACGCCCAGAAAAATATCCGCACTACGCTGGTAAAGCTGACAGGAGAGTTTCCCTTCCAATACATAAAATTGAAACAAGGTGTGGCAAGGAGGCAGCGCCATGTTTTCCACATCCGCCACATTCCAAGCACTGACAATGAGGCGTCGGCTATCAGGGTTGGTTTTTATCGCATGTTCCACCTGTTTGATTTGATCTATTTTATCCCCGTTTGCACTGGGCCAAGAGCGCCATTGATGGCCATAAACGGGGCCAAGCTCTCCGGTTTCATCCGCCCACTCATCCCAAATACGCACGCCATTTTCTTTCAAATAGCGGATGTTGGTATCACCTTGTAAGAACCACAAAAGCTCATGAATCACCGACCGCAGATGAATCTTCTTGGTTGTCACCAAGGGAAAACCCTCACTCAAATCAAAACGCATTTGGTGACCGAACATACTCAATGTGCCCGTGCCCGTACGGTCTTCTTTTCGAACACCCTGTTCTTTCACTAAATGCATTAAATCCAAATACTGCTTCATTGTGCCCTGCCCTTATAGTCTGTCTTTGTTTTCGTGGCGGTAAGCCCACACCATGGCCATGATTCCTACGAAGACCATAGGCGCACTAAGCGCCTGCCCCATGGTCATCCAATTAAAAGCAACGTAATTGAGGTGCGCATCGGGTTGACGAAAAAATTCCACAATAAACCGGAAACAACCGTAACCCGCCAGCCCCAGACCCATCACAGCGGAACGGGGCCTCGGTTTTGCGCTATACCAAAATACGATGATAAACAGCAACAGCCCTTCTAGCAGCATTTGATACAACTGAGAGGGGTGACGCGGCTGTTGATCCACATGCGAAAATACCATGGCCCAAGGAATATCTGCCTTCACAGCTCGGCCCCATAACTCGCCACCAATGAAGTTGCCCATGCGCCCCGCTGCTAGGCCAAGGGGAACCATAGGTGCAACATAATCCAGTACATCCAGGGGGTGTTTGTTTTCCTTGCGACTGAAGAATATCAGGGCTGCTACCACGCCCAAAAAGCCACCGTGAAAGGACATCCCCCCCTCCCACACTTTGAATAACCATAGTGGCTCGTGGAGAAAGCGATCGAAGTGGTAAAAGAACACATAACCCAAGCGCCCGCCCAGCACGACGCCCATCGCGCCATAAAAGATCAAGTCGCTTATCTGTTCATTGTTCCACGCGCCCTTTGTCGCTTTTGCCCGATAAGTAGCAACCCCCCAGGCCATGCTAAAGGCCAGTAAATACATCAACCCATACCAGTGTATTTTAACCGGGCCAAGATCAAGCGCAATGGGATTGATATCAGGGTAAACGAGCATACGGTCTCCAACAGTTAATCATAGTTTTAAAGTCTCTTAAAATGCAGCACCGAGCAAACGCAGCCCAATCACAAACAATAAGGCAGCAAAGATTTTTTTCAAGGTGCTGGGTGATACCTGGTGTGCCCACCGTGCGCCTATTTGAGCAAATACCATGCTGCTTAAAACAATACCCAAAAATGCCGGTAAATAAATATAACCAACACTCCATGGGGGTAACTGTGCGTGCTCCCAGCCAGTGGCCACAAAACCCAAACTACCCGCAATAGCAATGGGCAAACCACATGCTGCAGAGGTGGCAACCGCTTGTTGGGCGGGCACGCTAAAACGGGTCAATAGGGGCACGGTTACCGAGCCGCCGCCGATTCCGAATAAAGCTGAAATGCCACCAATCAACCCGCCTGATGCAAATAACCCTCGCGCACCAGGGAGCGCTTTGCGTACTTTAGGTTTAATTTCAAAACCCATTTGAGCGGCCACCCCTAAGGCAAAAAGGCCTATCAATATTTGTAACCACGGACCTTGAATCACATCGGCCACCACTGCGCCTAATAGAGAGCCCAATACAATGCCTGTCACGAGCTGCTTAAATATCCCCCATTGCACAGCTCCGTAGGCTTGGTGGGCGCGCACAGAACTAATTGAAGTGAAGACTATTGTGGCCAAAGACGTCCCAACAGCCATATGCGTCAACACATCCGACTCAAAGCCTTGCTGTTGAAATAGAGTGACTAAAATAGGGACGATCACCAAACCGCCGCCCACCCCCAGCAAGCCTGCGAGGGTTCCCGCCACACTACCAAGTAGAATGTAGTAGAGAAATTCCATATTATCCCTGAAAATAAAACCCCGATTATCCCGAAATATTTAAAGAAAGGCTATGAAGTAAATGACCG